>JBDTNS010000315.1:0-2550 GCA_039933675.1 Chloroflexota bacterium | reverse complement strand
CCCCGATCGCGGGAGCGAACGGCTTGACGTTGACGACGACGAGATCGATCAGCCCGATCCCCTGGGCCTTGAGCTCCTCGAGCTGGGCCGGGACGTCGCGACGCGCCAGAATCCCGGCATAGACGGCATGGTGGAAGGTCTTGACCTGGCCGCCGACATCGGGCTCGCCCTGGGTGAGCGCGGTGACGGACATGACCGCGACGCCCTCGGCCGCGAGGTACTCCCGCGTCCCGTCGGTGGCAAAGACCTCGACACCGGCCGCGAGCAGGTCTCGCGCGAATCCGACGATGCCGTCCCGATTCGCGACTGACAGCAGGGCTCGCACCCGGGCACTCCTCCCGTGGGCCTTGCGGTCGCGTCAGCGGGGCGGGCCGTGGGTTCCCCGGACGCCCGCGACGGCGCCGCTCCATTCGGGCCGAGTATACCGCCTGTCATGGCATACTCCGGAAGCCCACCCACACGCCGACACGAGGTCAATCGTGACGCTCGCTCCCTGGGAATACCTCTTCACCTCGTTCAACAGCAAGAACTTCCCGGATCTCTTCTACCCGACGTGGATTGCCGCGGTGGTCCTGCTGGTCGTGCTGACCGTGCTCTACAACGTCCGGACGCGCGCGCTTCACCGCCACGCCATCTATCTCGAGATGTGGGAATGGCTGTGGTGGACCGGGCTCATCACGTTCAGCATGGTCATCATCGAGGCGCTGTTCGTCTTTGACTTCCTGCTGCTCCTCGCGACCGAGATCATCGGGCTCGCGACGCTCGTCTGGATCCGCTTCGTTCGCTTCCCGCCGATGCTATCGGCATACGAACAGCGGCTCGCCCGGGAGCGCTACTTCACCAAGCAGAAGTTCGCCGACCCAGAGGCGACGATCCGCAAGCGCCCCGTCCGTCGCCAGGGCCGGCAGCAGCGCCGCCGACGCTGAGGCAGGTGCGCCGGTGTCGATCGAGATCCGCCGGTTCGGGGTCGGTCATCGCCGCCCGGGCGGGCCGATCGGGTCGGTCGGGCTGAGCGGCCAGGTCCTCTACTCGGACGGTCGAGGCAACGTCTCCGAGCTGGCCTTCGCCCGAAACGCCCGGACGGAACCACACGCCAACCCGAACACCTCGCTGTTCATCGTGGTCGAGGGCGGCGGCTGGGTCGGCGTCGGTGACGAACGGACCCGGATCGCCGCCGGGGAAGCGGCCGTCTGGCCGGCGGACATCCCGCACGCCGCATGGACCGAGCATTCCGAGATGCGAGCCCTGATCGTGGAGCTCGCCGGCGCGGATGACACCGACACGGTGGTGGGCCGAGCCCGGGAGATGAACCCGGATCACCCGGTTTCGCGCGGCCAGGGACAGCTCGCCGCTCGAAGCGGAATCAACCGTCGCCCCGCCACCGACCCGAACGACGGCGAACCGGCCTGATCGTCCGACCGCCGCGATCACCTGGCGATCCCGCGAGCCCGCCCGCTCGCTAGCCGGCCAGGACCGCGCCGAGCTGGCTCAGGATCCGCGCGGTGGCGCCCCAGACGGTCAATCCATCAACCTCGTAGACGCCGAAGCGCAGCGGCCACTCGCCGATCGTCCGCTCGACGATCTCGATCGGGGCGCCGGGCAGGAAGCGGGAAACCGGCGGCTCGACGATCCGGGCGACCTCCTCGGGCGAAGCGACCAGCACGGGGCGCCGCGCGGCGACCGCCACGACCGGCGTCACTTCGAAGTTGCTGACCGGGATCCAGAACCGTTCGAGGTGGCCGATCACGCGCAGCCCGGCCGCATCTGCGTCGAGGGCGATCTCCTCGGCCGCTTCGCGGAGGGCGGCGGCGGTGATGTCGGGGTCTTCGGGTTCGGCGGCACCGCCCGGGAAGCTGACCTCGCCGCTGTGGTGGCCGTCGCGGGTCGCCCGTTCCGTCAGCACGACCCGGGCCTCGCCGGACGGATCCGGGTAGAGGAGGACGAGGACACCGGCCGGGCGTCCGCTCCGACCGGGTGGCGGCGTCCGGGGCGGGCGACGGTCGAGACCGCCGACGATGAGTGGCATGAGTGCCTCGGCCGGCGCTGGCAGAACCGCAGGGAACGCGGCAAGGCGCTCCAGCACCTTCTCGAAGCGCACTCCGAACGCTCGCCGGCCTAGTTGAGCCGGTCGCCGCCGGGGACCGGCGTGGCGGGCTCGACCTGCCCGCGCCGGGCGTCCCGCCTGCCGACGTTCCCGCTGACGACCGTCGTCGAGGCGGTCGAAAAGACGAGCGTCGAGGTCACCAGGTCGGCGTCGGCGACGATGTGGTCGTTCGGGCGGAACTCGCCCGCCACGATCGCCCGCGCGAGCGGGTTCTCGACGAGCCGCTGGATCGTCCGCTTCAGCGGCCGCGCCCCGTAGGCCGGATCAGTCCCCTCACGCACGAGCAGTGCCCGCGCCGCCGGGGTCAGCTCGAGGACGATCGCCTGGGCCGCGAGCCGCTCCGCCAGGTCGGCGATGAGGAGCTCGACGATCTGCTCGAGGTCGGCTTCCGTCAGCGCGTGGAACACGATCACCTCGTCGACCCGGTTGAGGAACTCGGGCCGGAA
>JBDTNS010000314.1:0-2555 GCA_039933675.1 Chloroflexota bacterium | reverse complement strand
TCCGGCGCAGGGTCGCCTGGATCCGTGGCGCCTTCTGGTTTTCCAGGCCGCCCGGCCGGATGACGGCGGTCAATTCGGGGAGTGGCGCGAACTCCACCTTCGCCCAATCCGGCTCAACACCGGGCGGCAATCCGAACCCGCCCCAGCCGGCGCCGGGCTGGTGCACCTCAACCGGTCCATCGCCCGGATACGCTCGGCGCAGCGCCTCGAACGCCGCCTCGGCGTTGGTGTCGGCGCTGTTCTGGGTGAGGATCGTCAGGATGAGCTCACTGGTCGGGTCCAGCCGCCGCTCCCAGGCCGGCTGCCCGTAAATCGACTCCAGGCCCCCCAGGACGAACGGCACGAGCCCCGGCCGGTAGCGCTCGAGGCGCTTGGCATAGCTCCGCCCCGGATCGGAGAACTTGCGCTTCCTGGGTCGCGGCCGACGCTCGGCCGCTGGTTGGGGCGTTGGCGGGATCACCAGATCGTCTCGACGTCGTAGCGCGAGATGGCTGGATCGGCCGTCAGGATGGGCAGGCCCTCGACCTGTGCCTGGGCCACGAGCATGCGGTCGAATGGGTCACCGTGGTGGGGCGGCAGCTGACCGGCGCGAAAGACGTGTGGGAGCTCCACCGGCATGATCTCGAAGCCGTGGTGTCGCAGGCGGTCAGGCAGATACCGTTCGGTGGCGTCCGGAAGTTCCAGCCGACCAGCGCCGACCTTGATCGCAATCTCCCATACGGAGGCGATCGAAAAAGCCACATCCGTCGACCCGTCGCTGAGCAGCGACCGCGCGCGGTCTGACACTCGCGCGCCGAGTTCGGACGCCCACCACAGGAAGACATGCGTATCCACCAGGACCCTCACCGAAGCAGCTCGCGGATCGGATCCTCGGGGTGCATGTAGTCGGGTTCCCACTCCGGGACCGGGTCGTCGAAATTCGGGTGGATGATGATCGTGTCGTTCCCGGGGACCCGCCGTTTCGGCCGCTCCTGGAACGCCGTCAGCTTGGCGATCGGGCGGCCGGCCTTGGCGATCGTGATTTCCTCGCCGGCCTGGACGCGCTCGAGGAGGCGCGACAGGTGTGTCTTGGCCTCGTGGATGTTGACGACTTCGCTCATGACAGGATGATGGACTTAGTCCATGACTTAGTCAACGAGGAGACCGAGGCTGACGAGCCTCGCCAGCCGCTCGCCGCAACGCTCGAGCGGGGCGCTCCCGGCGGCCATCGCGGCCTCGACCGTCTGTGGCCGCTCGACAACGGGTACGGCGACCGCACCGACGGCGGCCAAGGTCTCGATCCCCTCCGGCTCCACGCCGCCACCGACCGCGATGCACGGCACGTCTGCCGCGGCGGCCCGTTTTGCCACACCGAGCGCGGTCTTGCCGAACGCGGTCTGGGCGTCGATCCGGCCCTCGCCGGTGATGACGATGTCGGCGGCGGCGAGGCGTGCCGGGAAGTCGGTCGCGGCCATGACCAGGTCGACGCCGGGCTGCAAGGTGAACGACCGGAACCGATCGGCGATGGCCAGCAGCCCGAACCCGATGCCGCCGGCTGCGCCGGCGCCCGGGACCTCGCGGACACGACACCTACAGGCGGCCTCCAGGACATCGGCGTAGGCCCGCAAGCGGTCGTCGAGGTCGGCCACGAGCGCGGGCGTGGCGCCCTTCTGCGGCCCATAGACCGCGGCCGCGCCGGATGGACCCAGGAGCGGATTGCTGACATCGCAGGCGACGGCCAGGTCCACGGCGCCGAGCCGCGGATCGAGCCGTGACACATCCGCCACCGCCCGGTCGCGGTCCACGTCCCCGCCGAGGGCACGCAGGAGCCCGGCTCCGCCATCGGTCGTGGCGCTGCCGCCGATGCCCAGCACGATCGACTCCACGCCGACGTCGATCGCGGCCCGGATCAGGTCGCCGGTCCCGACCGATGTGGCCGCGATCGGATCACGCTCCGCCGGGGCGACCCTCGACAGCCCGGACGCCTCGGCCATCTCGACGTAGGCGCGATGGCCGTCCACGGATCGGAGCCAGCGCGCCCGGATCTTCCGGCCGAGCGGGTCTGTGACGAACGATTCCCGCCACGTCCAGCCGCCCGCCGCGGCCACCGCTTCGAGCGTCCCCTCGCCGCCGTCGGCGAGCGGGCACAGGAGCAGCGTGTCGGCTGGTCGCGCCCGGCCCCAGCCATCGGCCAGCGCCCGCGCCACCTGGACCGACGTCAGCGAGCCCTTGAACGAATCGGGCGCGACAAGGATCGTCAGCGGCCGTGCCGCCGCATCCGGGGTCATCCCGCCGCGGGACGCCGCCGCCGGGGAGCCACAGGCGGCCGTACTGTGCCCACGATCGTCAGGTCGGTGACACCTTCGGGCCGGTGACGTTCGAGGTACTCGGGGAGCCGGATCATCGGCGGGCGCTCCTGGTCGGCGAGCTCGATGACCTCGAGCGAGAGTCGACCTCGCCCGGATCGCGGCAGCTTCATCGTCGAGCCCATCTCCGCGAACAGGCGCGTCTTGCGTCGTTCCTCGAGCCGCTTCATGACGGCTTGGAGGATGACGAACGACATCCGCGACAGGCCT
>JBDTNS010000313.1:0-2586 GCA_039933675.1 Chloroflexota bacterium | reverse complement strand
GGCGAGACGAGCGTCGACGTCGTCGCCCTGTCGCTGCCGGCGCAGTACGTCGTGGTGGCTGCGGCCGATCACCCCGAGCGCTTCGGCCGACTCGCCCTGATCAGCCCGACCGGGTTCGGGCGCTTCAAGGGCGGCACGAGCGGGACCCCGCGCGCCGTCTACCGCTTCCTCCGCGCGACCGGGATCGGCCGCCTCCTGTTCGCCTTCCTCGCCCGCCGTCGCGTGATCCACTGGTTCCTCGCCCAGATCTTCGCGGACCCGGCGCGGATCCCGGAGAGCTACGAGCGGTACTGCTGGCGGACCTGCCAGCAGCCCGGCGCCTTCAGGGCGCCGCTGGCGTTCGTCTCCGGCGTGCTCAACGACCCCCGGGCGGAGGACGCGTACCGGCGGCTGGCGAACCCGACGCTGCTCGTCTTCGGCAACCACCCGCGTTTCAGCGACCCGGCAGCGTCGGGGGCCCTCGTCGCCGCCAATGGCAACCTGCAGACGACGACGATCGCCCAGGCCGGGGACCTCCCCCAGGTGGAACGGCCGGACGAGACGGCAGCGGTGGTCGACGCGTTTCTCGCCTGACGCTCCCCGCCCGCCCGCAATGCTGACGTTGCGTGAGCATTGACCCGCCGCGGATGGCCAGCAGATGATTCGGTTCGGCCGATCGACCTCCGACTGAACCCACGGGCTGCCATTCGGCGCGGACGATGATCGTCGGCGATTCCGGCCCAGGCACAGAGCGGCCGGATACGTTGGGTGCTGGCTCGTTCGCTCGATCCGTCTAGCCCGTTTCAGGCGCTGGCACCACGTCGAAGCTGAACATCACCCCGGACTCGATGTGCTCCGCGATGTGGCAGTGGGCCATCCAGCGACCCGGATTGGTCAAGTAGATCAGCTTGCCCGCCGAAATGCATTGCCCGCCGAAATGCGTTGACGATGGCGGGTGGGCGCCGCTACCTTGTCACGACCATCGGCCACGATGCAGCTGAGCAGCCCGACCAACCCTAGCCAGGAAGGAGGGAGCCAGTGGTCCGCTACGACGCCCCGCTTGGTCCCGGTCTTCAACTCCCGGTGTCCGCGCCCACGTCCGCGCCCACACCCGCGCGCGCCTCCTGCGCCCACGTCCGCGCGGCCGCGGCCGGCGGATAGTCGACGTGGACCGATCGGGCAAGCGCGAGGGGCGGCCCCGCCTCCCCTCGCTCATCGAGCCGGAGTCCGCCATGACAGAGGAGCATCCACTCGCGCGCCTGTGCGCCGAAGCGATCCGCGATCCGGATGGCTTCTGGCGCCGCGTGGCGGACGAACACGTCCAGTGGTTCCACCCGCCGGACCGGATCTTCGAGCACGAGCCGCCGACGTTTCGCTGGTTCTCCGGCGGTCGGACGAACCTATGTTGGAGTGCCCTCGACCGCCATGTGGACGCCGGTCGTGGCGACCAGCCGGCGCTCATCGCCGCCGACGAACGGGGCGGGCGGCGGACGCTGACCTACGCTCAGCTCCTGTCGCAGGTCCAGCGGATTGCGGCCGCCATGCGGGCCCTCGGAATCGGGCGCGGGGACCGGGTCACGATCTACATGCCGACCTGCGCCGAGGCGGTCGCGACGATGCTCGCGACCGTCCGAATCGGAGCGATCCACTCGGTCGTGTTCGGCGGCTTCGGCCATGGCGCGCTCGGCGATCGGATTCGGGCATCGGGATCGCGGCTCGTCGTGGCCGCCGACGTCACGTACCGCAAGGGCGCCGAGGTGCCGCTCATGGCGATCGTCGACGCGGCACTGGCCGATGATCCGGGCGCGGTCGAGCACGTCGTCGTGCTGCGCCGGGCGGACGTCCCGGCGTCCCTGGTCGGGCCGCGCGAGCTTGACTGGGATGAATTCCTCTCCGGCGGCGACGGCTATGACGCCACGCATCTCGAGATGGAGGCGAACGAACCGGCTTTCATCCTGGCCACGTCGGGCACGACGGCCACGCCCAAGCTGGCGGTCCACACCCACGGCGGCTACCAGGTGCACATCGCAGCGATGGGCCGTTGGGTCATGGGGCTTCGGCAGGGCGAGACCTGGTGGTCGATGTCGGACATCGGCTGGATCGTCGGCCACAGTTACATCGTTTATGCGCCGCTCATGGCCGGCTGCACGACGATCGCTTACGAGGGCGCACTCGATCACCCCGGGCAGGACGCCGTCTGGGCGTTCATCGAGGAACTGGGGGTGCAAGGCCTGTTCACCTCTCCGACGAGCGTCCGGCTCCTGATGCGCTACGGCAACGAGCCCGCTCAGGGTCACGACCTCTCGAGCGTGGAGCGGATCTTCTGCGCGGGCGAGGTCCTCAACGCCCCCGCCTGGGCCTGGCTGCAGCAGGAGGTCTTCGGCGACCGGGTCCCGGTGATCGATCATATGTGGCAGACCGAAACGGGCGGGCCGATCTTCGGCAACCCATATGGCCTCGGCCTGCTGCCGATCAAGCCGGGCTCGGCGGGGCTGCCGCTGCCGGGCATCGAGGCGGCAGTCGTCACGCCGGATGGGACCGAGGTTGAACCGGGTGAGAAGGGGATCATGGTCCTGCGCCGGCCGTTCCCGGGGCTCATCGCCACGC
>JBDTNS010000312.1:0-2589 GCA_039933675.1 Chloroflexota bacterium | reverse complement strand
GGGGCCGAGTCGTGCTACATCGACTACCACCCCTCCTTCGGGGCGATGCCGTTCGGCAAGGTCATCTGCACCTCGGTCAACGACGCGGTCCTGCACGGCCTCCCTCATGACGCACGCCTGCGCGATGGCGACCTGCTGAGTCTCGACTTCGCCGCCGTCGTGGACGGCTGGGTGGCCGACTCGGCGATCAGCATCATCGTCGGCTCGGCCCGGGACGAGGACCTCCGCCTCATCGACACCACCCGCCGCGCCCTCGCGGCCGGGATCGTCGCCGCGCAGCCAGGCGCCAGGATCGGTGACATCTCGGCGGCAATTGCGGCAGTCGCCCACCACGAGGGCTACTCGATCAGCAACACGTTCGGCGGCCACGGAGTCGGGCACACGATGCACGAAGAGCCGCACATCCCCAACGACGGGCATCCGGGGCGCGGGATCCCACTGCGGGCGGGTCTCGTGATCGCCATCGAGCCCTGGTTCCTCGCGACCACCGACGAGATCGTCATCGACCCCGACGGCTGGACGCTGCGCAGCGCGGACGGGTCCCGCGGTGCTCATTTCGAGCACACGATCGCGATCACGGAGTCCGGCCCGCTCGTCCTCACCGCCCACGACTAGCCTCGCGACCGGCCCGGTCCGGTGTTCCGGGGATGCCGCACCAGCGTCGCGCGGACCGCGGCTCGAATGGGCGCGAACATCTCTCTGGAGTGAACAGGATCTGGCTCGGGCACCGGCCCCCGCGGACCGTGGGCGGATCCTTGAGCGTGGATGGGCCATCCGGATCGCCTCGGGCGCCCCGAATCCGGAGCTGAACCGCCTGAACGGACCAATTCCGCACGATCCTGTTCGCTGGAGAGAGAAAACCGCGCACCACGCGGCGACCGAGCGGTGATCAGACGCGCGGTGCGCCTTCGAACAGCTCGCCGTCGCGGAGCTCCACCACCCGGTCGGCCACGTCGAGCATTGCCGGGTCGTGGGTCGCGACGACGGCGGTCACTCCCTCGGTCCGGACCACGTCCCGGAGCAGCATCATGATCACGTGACCGGTCTCGGAGTCGAGCTGGCCGGTCGGTTCGTCGGCGAGCAGGATCCGCGGACGGTTCGCCAGCGCCCGGGCAATCGCGACCCGTTGCTGCTCGCCGCCCGACAGCTCGTGCGGCCGGTGTTTCGCCCGCCCACCCAGGCCGACCAGCTCCAGTAGCTCACGGACGCGTGCGTCACGGCCCTTCGGCTCCGCCCGGACGAGTCGGAGCGGGATCTCGACGTTCTCCGCGGCCGACAGGATCGGAACAAGCCCGAACGACTGGAAGATGAACGCGACCGACCGGCGGCGGACCTCGACGAGCTCGTCCTCACTCATCGCGCTGACCTCGTGGCCGTCGATCACGACGGTGCCGGACGTCGGATGGTCGAGGCCGCCGAGGATGTTCAGGAACGTCGTTTTGCCGGAGCCCGAGCGACCGCGGACGGCCACGAGCTCGCCGGGATCGGCAGCGAGGCTGACGCCGCGCAGGGCATGGATGACGGTGTCACCCGACGGGTAATTACGGACGACGTCGACAGCCTCGAGGAGCGGGCCGCCCGGTGCCGACCTCGGCGCAGGAGAACCCGCATCGGAAGTGGCGGCGTCGCGATCGACGAGGCTCATCGGCGGTGCTCCTGGGGATGGTCGGGCCGCTGGCGCGGTGGCTCGATGGACACTGCAGGCGCGGCCGACGCAGAGGGCTCTGCGGTAGCGTCGGCGCTCGACGCGGCGCTCGAGGCGGGCGTTCGCGCGGCATGAGTGGATGAGTCCGTCGACGGCGGCGCCGGCTGCCGGACGAGCGAGCCCGTGTCCGGCCAGACCTCGACGTGGTCGTCCTCGAGTCGGAGGCGAACCCGATCTTTCAACCCGAGCGCCGCCACCATGGCCTTCGGCAGCTGGAGCCGGCCGGCCCGGTCGAGGACTGCGAACTCCTCGCTGATCACCTGGTGTTCGCCGGTGTCGGAGAGCTCCGTCCGACGGACCGTCTCGGTCGAGGTCCGGCCATCGCGGATCGCCACCGTCCGCTGGACCTGCTCGGACACGAGCGCGTCGTGGGTCACGATCACGATCGTCGTCCCGAGCTCTTCGTTCACCCGACGGAGCAGCCCGAACACCTCGGACGACGTGGTCGTGTCGAGCTCGCCCGTCGGTTCGTCGGCGAAGAGCACCTCCGGCTCGTTCGCGAGAGCAACCGCGATCGCCACCCGCTGCTGCTCGCCACCCGACAACCGGTCCGGCCGATGATCGAGCCGCTCGCCGAGCCCGACCAGCTCCAGCAGCCGCTGCGCCCGCTCGGACCGGCCCTTGCGGCCGTCGAGCGTCATCGGCAGCTCGACATTCTCCTGGGCGGTGAGATACGGCAGGAGGTTTCGCGCCGTCTGCTGCCAGATCATCCCGACGACGCGCCGGCGGTAGCGGGTCCGCTCGCGACGGCCCATCTGGCCGAGGTCGTGGCCGGCGACAACTGCCCGACCGGCGGACGGAGCGTCGAGCCCGCCGAGGATGTTCAGGAGCGTGGACTTGCCACTGCCCGATGCGCCCACGATCGCGATCATCTCGCCCACCCC
>JBDTNS010000311.1:0-2595 GCA_039933675.1 Chloroflexota bacterium | reverse complement strand
CGCCTCGGCGACCGCATCCCCGAGCGTCGTCGTGGGAGCCGCGAAGTGGTAGGCGCCGACGTACAGGCCGGCCGAGTGGGCCTGCACGCGGTTCGTGGCATACGTCGGGTCGACATAGACCGTGTCCTCGCTGGCCTTCATGTAGACGAACTTCTTGCCGGCGGCCGCGACCAGGGGCCAGTTGATGGGGCCTTGCCAATGGCTGACGTCGAGACCCTCGGTCATGTTGAGGAAGGCAGGTGGTGTCGGTGTGGGTGTCGGGACCGGCGTCGGGGTTGATGTGGGCGTCGGTGACGGCGTGGCGGTCGGGTTCGGGTTTGCCGTCGGAGCGGCCGTGGGGATCGGGGTTGGCGTGGGCGCCGGCGTCGCGGTCGGTCTCGGGGTGGGCGTCGGCGTCGGCGCGGCTTCGGTCACCGGCGGCGTCGGTGTGGGCGTGGGTGTCGGCGCGACAGCCACCGTGGCAGCCGACTTGAACAGGCCGAGTGCTGCATATACATACGAGACGCCGTACAGCGAGCTGACCGAGCGTCCGTTGACCTGGCTGATCCTGTACCAGTCCGTTCCCGTCACGGCCTTCCCGGCGCAGGTCGTGGACACCGCCGTCCCGGCGACGCTCGTCGCCACGAGGACCTGTGTATCGGTTTTGACGAGCGCCTTTGCGGCAGCCGACGTAGAAGGACTCGTGCGGAGGTAAAGATTGCAGGCAGCGTACCGGGTGATCGGTGGCGGAGCCACGGCCTTGAACAGGCTGGTTGCCGCATACAGGTAACTGACGCCGTACAAGGTCTTGGTGCTCTTGCCGTTGATCGCGATGATCCGGTACCAGCTCTTGCCGGACGCGCTCTTGCCCGAACAGGACGTTCTCCAGGCCCCGCCGGTCACCGCCGTGGAGACGGACACTTTCGTCCCGGTCTTGATGACCGTCCTGACCTTGGCACTCAACCACGTGCTGGTGCGCAGGTTCGCGCTGCACAGGGCGGCCTTCGTGGTCGTCGCGCCGAGGACCACTCCGGGCGCCGCCACGGACCCGACCGCGAACACGAGGATCGCCGAGAGGAACGATGTGATGAGCAGCGCCGACAGGGAGGGACGGCCGGCAGGACGGGCGTGGACGGACAAGCTGGGTACCTCGGTGTGACAGGAACCCGAGGATCGTCGGCGGTCACGTCCCGGGCAATGACCAGATGGGGCCAGTCACCACTGGTCCCGATGGGTTCGGAGCAAGCCCGACGGCGAACCGTCAGGAGGCGGGGCCGGAGTCGATCAGCCAGGCTTCGAGTGGCCGGTCGACCGGCGCTCGCGGGCGGTCAACCCCGCGTTCCACGACGTTGACTCGCTGCGCCGGCGAGCCGGCCAACGCGACGATTGCGCTCCCCGCGGGATCTCGACCGACCAACCTGGCGGGGGGACAGTCGAACGTGTCGCCGCACAGCAGCGAGGCCCACACATCGATCGTCCGCGCCGGTCCGGGTGCCGCGCCGACGATGGCATCGACGGCGGCTGCGGCGATGCGTGAGCACAGGTGCGCCGCCACGTCGTGGCAGTGGATCACCGGGGCCACGGCGACGAGAGGCATGGCGCTCGCGACCGCACCGTTCGGCTGGGCGCTCACCGTTGTGACGGCGCTCGGGTCGATCGTGCGCCCATTGAGCGCCAGGCCAGCTATGGCTCCGAAGAGCGCGACCGAGATGACCGTCGCCATGACCGCGACCGAACGACCGGATCGCTGTCGAAGTCGCGTCGGATCGACCTGATACTCCACGGTCGAGCTTCCCGCCCCCGGCTAGAGCTTGCCCTCGCGGAGCCGTTCGATCGACTTGTCGAGGCGGCGCTGGCGCGTCTCGGGCGCCTTCGCCCCGTCGATCGGTTCGACGACGCGCCGCTTGTTGCTGTACGAGAGCGTCTCGAAGAATCGCTTTGCCGCAGGGTCCGCGTCGAGCGCAGCGGCGAGGTCGGGTGGGACGGTGACCTCGCGCGGCTGCGTGTCGAGCTCGATCTCGACGTCGATCTCGTCGCCGGCCGCGACGCCGGCCGCCGTCCGCACCGCGTTGCTGACGCCGATCATGAACGCCCCGCTGATCGTCGCAACCGTGCTGCGATACGTGTACCCCTTGATCGTGACGGTGACAGCGGGCTTTCGGCTCGTTCCGAGCGCGTCGAGGATGTCGGTCGGGATCTGGATACCGGCGGCCGTCTTCCCGGCGCCCAGGATCGTTGTGCGGAAACGCATGGGCGAAGTATGCGAGGACGATCGAAGCTGCGCTCGATCCCGATAGCATCCCGGTGATCGTCGGTCACTCGGTCGGGACCCCGGCATCGAGGATCTCGATCCCGGCGATGGACGAGATCGTGGCGATGATCGTCTCGTGCTTCGCGCCGGCAGGCGGTCGCAGATCGAGCTCGATCTCATAGCGGCCCTGGCCGAGCCGTCGAGTCGACACGCCGACGATCGCGACGGCGTCCTCGGCAAGGGTCGCCGAGATCGGGCCCAGGACCTCGAGCCGCGCGGCCAGGATCCTGAGTCTGAGGAGTTCTTGGCGCCGGCTGCGCACTCGAGACAGGATCCGGTGGAGCGGTCCGAGCGAGAAGATGATC
>JBDTNS010000310.1:0-2597 GCA_039933675.1 Chloroflexota bacterium | reverse complement strand
GCGGCGCGACGGCCACGACCGCGATCGACGCCGCCCCGAGCGGCACGTCGCCGGTCCGGTGGACGATGGCCACCCGGTCCACCCCGAAGCGCGCCTCGATCTCGTCGGCAATGGCCGCCAGGGTCGTCAACGCCATCGAGTCGTGCGCCTCGTACTCGAGGGCATCCACGGTCCGGCCGGCGTGACGCGCCGCCTCGTCCTCCTGGCCCGGGGCCGGTGTGCCAGGCGTCGAGCGGGTCCGCCCCAGGAATCCGACGACCGCGCCGTCCTCGGGGATCGCCAGAGCATCGGCCAGCTCGGCCAGGATCGCGGTCGTGAATGGCGTCTCACGCAGCTCCAGGATGCGCCGGCCCGCGGCGTGCGCGCCGTCGGGCATCGCCACGTTGTCGAAACCGGCCGCCGCCGCTCCATCCGCTCCGCCGGACACCGGCGGGATCATCGCCAGCTCGTCGCCGTCGGCGAGGGCCGTCGTGGGCTCCGCGTAGTCCCCGTTCCGGGCGAACCGCATCGACGGCCGGCCCGGGGCGAGCACGGGGTGGAGCGCCACGAGGGCCGCCCAGGCGCCTTCGACATCGGCGCCGTCGGGCAGCTCGAGGCCGACCTCGCGCGTCCCGGCCAGCTCGCGCTGGACCGCGAACAGCCGGACCCGAACCCGCATCGCCATCCCGTCGGTCACCACCGCTCAGCCGCGGAAGGTGGCGATCAGCAGCCCATCGCCGACCGGCAGGATGGTCGCCGTGAAGCGCGGATCGCCGAGGACCGCGGTATCGAACGCCCGGAGCGCCGTGGTGTTGGCGTCGTTCGCCTCGGCCGGTCGCGTCCCGGAGGCGCGGCCGCTCCACAGGACGTTGTCGGCGGCGATCAGCGCGCCCGGCTCGAGCCGCCCGACGAGGGCCTCGAGGTAGCCGAGGTACTCGGGCTTGAGCGCGTCGATGAAGACCATGTCGAACGGGCCGCCGAGCGCGGGGTCGGACCCGATCGCCTCGAGCGCTGGGGTGTTGATGACCGTGATCCGGTCGTCGGCGATCCCGGCCCGGCGCCACCACCCGCGGGCGAGGTCGGTCCGCTCGCGGTCGGGGTCGATGGTCACGATCGTGCCGTCGGCCGGCTGGCCGAGCGCCAGCCACAGCGTCGAATAGCCGTAGGCTGTGCCGACCTCCACGATCCGCCGCCGCGTCCCGGCCAGCGCGCGCAGGACGCGCCCGGCGTCACGGTCGACGATCGGGATGTTCGGTCCCTGGGCGGCCGCCTCGATGGCGGTCAGGGCGGGCTCGGGCGGCATCGCCAGCGACTCGATCCAGTCGAGGTCGACGGCATCGGGGATCCAGCTTCGATCGTTCTTGCTCATCTCGTCCTCATACCAGCAATCCGGCACCGAAATAGAGACCCGCGGCCAGGATCGTCCCGGCCGCGATCGATCCGACGTTGATGTACAGCAGCCCAGTCGCCGACTCCATCGAGCGCGACCGCGCGGTCTGGACCGACGCCCAGCAGACGATGAGGGGGAAGATCAGCCCGACGATCAGGCGCAGCCAGACGAACAGCGCCCACGGCCCGACGAGGGACGAGAACGGCGCGACGTCGGCGGGTCCGGCGCCAGTCCCGACCCAGGCCACGAACAGCACGACCTGGATGACCACCACGAGCAGCAGGGCCCGGGCGAGCAGGATGAGCGGCGCCTCGGGAAGCTTGGGCGTGACCAGGTACCAGTGGCCGAGGATCATCGCCGCAAAGACCCCACCGATGGCCGCGCTGACGACCGCCAGCTGGACCAGCAGCGCGATCGCACCGAGCGACCCGTCACCCCACGCCAAGGCGCCGAACACGAGGGTCGCGACGGCGGCGGCGAGCGCCGACCACTCGACGGCAGTGGCGAGGCGCCGGTCGGCGCGCCGCGCGACCAGTGAGGCGGCGGCAAGCACGCAGAACAGCAGCAACGCCACGAACCGCGGTCCGTCCCAGGCCGGATCGACGACGACCGGCGAATCGCCGAGCGTGTCCGGCAGCGCGCTGTCGGAGATGACGGCGAGGACCCCGAACGCGAGCGCGCACAGCGTCGTGAATCGGAGATAGCCCGGTGTGGCGGTCGTCCGCAGCCGGAGCAGCACGACCGCGGCGTAGGAGCCGAGCGCCAGACCGGTCAGGACGGTCCAGTTGATGAAGGCGAGGTTCTGGGCGATCTGCGTCGCGGGCACAGCCCGAGTGTAGCCGCGTTGTAGCATCGCCCCCGGAGGTGTTCCCCATGGGTCTCGATCCGGATACGACGTTCACCTGGTTCGGCCACAGCTGCTTCGAGGTCCGGACCCCGGGCGGCAAGACGATCCTGATCGATCCGTGGCTCGGCAACCCACGCAGCCCGCGCACGGCGGGCTCGATCGAGCGCTGCGATCTGCTGCTGGTGACCCACGGCCACTTCGACCACATGGGCGACGCCGTGGCCATCGCCAGTCGGTTGCGACCGACGTGGCCGTGCATGCACGAGATGAGCCTGTGGCTCGCGCGGCGGCTGCCAGGCGGCGCCGACGCGGCCATCGGCATGAACAAGGGCGGCACGTTCGAGGCCGACGGGATCAAGGTGACGATGACCCATGCGGACC
>JBDTNS010000309.1:0-2614 GCA_039933675.1 Chloroflexota bacterium | reverse complement strand
CGGCTCGGCGACCGCCCAACCTCGCCGTTCCTGGAGACCCTGTGGGGACTCCTTGACCGTGTGCCGGAGCTCATCCCGCGGGCGCTGCCGATCACGCCAACCGAGTGACACCGTGCGCGTCGCCGGCGCTTGACCCACGGTGTGGCGAGAGGCTCCGGGCGAAGAGAACCCGCCGCAGCATCTGCGAGTTCGCAGCGACCACGATGGTCCTCAGGCAGGCTGGGGGGCATTGACGGGGCCGGGTGCCGGCGGGTCGGCGGCGACTTGGGGTGGCTGGAAGCGTCGCAGCCGCAGGGCGTTCGAGACAACCGTGACGGAGGACAGCGCCATTGCCGCCGCCGCGAAGATCGGATCGAGGAGCATTCCGGTGAAGGGATAGAGGACGCCCATCGCGAGCGGGATGAGGATGATGTTGTAGGCGAACGCCCAGAAGAGGTTCTGGCGAATATTCCCCATCGTCGCCCGGGACAGGGCGATGGCGGTGACCAGACCCCGGAGATCGCCGGACATCAGGGTCACGCCGGCCGACTCCATGGCGACGTCGGTCCCCGTGCCCATGGCGATCCCGACGTCGGCCGACGCGAGCGCCGGAGCGTCGTTGATGCCGTCGCCGACCATCGCCACGCGCTGGCCCTCGACCTGGAGCACCTTGACGGCGGCCGCCTTGCCTTCAGGCCGCACATCGGCAAGGACCTGATCGATCCCGACGGCCCGGCCGATCGCCTGGGCCGTCCGCTGGTTGTCGCCGGTGAGCATGACCACCCGGAGCCCGAGCCGGTGGAGTTCAGTCACCGCCGCGACGGAGCCTGGCTTGAGGGTGTCAGCGATGGCGATGACCGCGGCAACGTGTCCGTCGATCGCGACAAATACCGGGGTCTTGCCGTCTGCGGCCAGTTCCTCCGCGGCGGCTGTCAACGAAGAGACGTCGACTTCGAGGAACCCGGGCCGACCGACCCGGACCTGATGGGCTTCGACGACCGCCGCGATGCCGCCTCCGGCGGTGGCCACGAACTCGGATGCCGCCGCGACCGTGAGGCCGCGAGTCTGGAGGGCCTCGCGGACGATCGCGTCGGCCAGGGGATGTTCGGAGAGCCGCTCGGCCGCGGCGACCAGGGCGAGAATCTCATCTTCCGGCAGAGCGCCCTCGGCTCGAACCATGTCGGTGACCCGCGGCTTGCCCTCGGTCAGGGTGCCCGTCTTGTCGAGCACGACGGCCCGGACCGATCCCAGCCGCTCGAGGGCTTCGGCGTTCCGGAACAGGACGCCAGCCTCGGCGCCCTTGCCGGTCCCGACCATGATCGAGGTCGGGGTCGCGAGCCCGAGTGCGCACGGGCAGGCGATGATCAGGACCGCGACCGTGTTCAGCAGCGCCAGGTTGAAGGCCGGTGCCGGGCCGAACAGGAACCAGACGACAAACGTCAAGGCCGCCAGCCCCAGGACCGCGGGCACGAAGTAGCCGGTGACGAGATCGGCCAGGCGCTGGATGGGCGCCCGGGAGCCCTGGGCCTCTGAAACCAGGCGGATGATCTTGGCGAGCACCGTGCCCGCCCCGACCCGGGTGGCCCGGAAGGAGAGGGTGCCCGTGGTGTTCAGGGTGCCGCCGATGACCAGATCCTCGGCGTGCTTGGAGACGGGCAGGCTCTCGCCCGTGATCATGCTTTCGTCGACGCCCGAGGCCCCCTCGGTGACCACGCCATCGACGGCGATCGTCTCGCCCGGTCGAACCCGGACGATGTCCCCGACGCGAACGTCCGCGACCGGCAGGTCGACTTCCTTCCCGTCGCGGAGCACGCGGGCGGAGCGCGGCGCGAGATTGATCAGGCGCCGGATGGCGTCCGAGGTGTGGCTGCGCGCCCGCGCCTCGAGGAAGCGGCCGAGCAGGATCAGGGTGACGATCGCGGCTGCGGTGTCGAAGTACAGGGGAAGGGCGGCGCCGTCCACGCCGAGTCCGGCCGCCCGGAAGAACGACGGGGACGCGATGGTCGCGACCGAGTAGGCGTAGGCGGCGGAAGTGCCGACCGCGATCAGGGTGTTCATGTCCGCGGCCCGGTGGCGCAGTGCCTTCCAGGCGCCGACGTAGAACGGCCAGCCGGCCCAGAACTGGACCGGCGTGGCCAGTCCCAGTTGGAAGAGTGGGTCGTTCAGGAACGCGGGAAGGAACGGTGCGATGGTCATTCGCGCCAAGCCCAGCAGGAGTGGCACCGTCAGCACGGCCGCGATCACGATCCGACGGCGCAGCGCGGCAACGTGGCGGACCCCGGCCTCGTCCCGCTCCGTCCGGGCCTCGGCGACTTCGGCGAGGTCCCGGTCGTCGGTCCCGGTCGCCGCCTGCTCGACGCGAGCGACATAGCCCGCGGCGTCGACCACGGCCACGAGGGCCTCGACCGTCACCTGCGCCGGGTCGTAGACCACGGTCGCGGACTCAGAAGCGAGGTTGACGTTGGCATTCTCGACGCCATCGACCTTCTGGAGAAACCGGGTGATCCGGTTCACGCAGGAGGCGCAGGTCATCCCCTCGATCGGGAAGGACACGGTGGTCGGGGTCGGTGTGGTCACGGACGCATACTCCATGGGAGTATTGTCGCATGCGTGACCGGGCGAGGCAAGCGGGCCA
>JBDTNS010000308.1:0-2632 GCA_039933675.1 Chloroflexota bacterium | reverse complement strand
CGCTAGCGCGTGCGCGGGAACCCGAGATCGATCTTGGAGGTCCCGGGGTCGGGCCAGCGCGATGTGACGATCTTGGCCCGCGTGTAGAACTGGACGCCCTCCGGTCCGTACATGTGGAGATCGCCAAAGAGCGAGTTCTTCCAGCCGCCGAAACTGTAGTAGGCGACCGGCACCGGGATCGGCACGTTGATCCCGACCATTCCGGCATTGACCTCGAACTGGAACTGCCGTGCGGCGCCGCCGTCACGCGTGAAGATCGCCGTGCCGTTGCCATACGGGTTGTCGTTGACGAGGCGGACGGCCTCCTCGTAGGTCTCGACGCGCATGACGGTCAGGACCGGCCCAAAGATCTCATCGCGATAGGCGTCCATCGTGGGCGTCACGTAGTCGATCAGCGAAACGCCGAGGAAGAAGCCGCCATCCGACTCGTCGTAGAGCGGATGGTCGCGACCGTCCGCCACGACCGTCGCACCCTGCGCCGCCCCGCTGTCGAGGTAGGACGCGACCTTGTCGCGGTGCTGCCGGGTGACGAGCGGACCCATCTCCGACGACGGGTCGCTCCCGGGCCCGACCGTGATCTTCGGTAGACGCGCCTTGATCGCCGCGACGAGCGGATCGGCGACATCGCCGACGGCGACGACCGTGGCAATCGCCATGCAGCGCTCGCCGGCGGAGCCGTACCCGGCGGAGATCGCGGCATCGGCCGTCATCTCGATGTCCGCGTCGGGGAGGACGATCATGTGGTTCTTCGCCCCACCGAGCGCCTGGACGCGCTTGCCGGCCTTCGTTCCGGTTTCGTAGATGTAGCGTGCGATCGGTGTCGATCCGACGAAGGAGACCGCGGCGATGTCCGGGTGGTCGAGAATCGCATCGACCGCGACCTTGTCGCCGTTGACCACGTTGAAGACGCCGTCGGGGACGCCGGCCTCGTGGAGCAGCTCTGCCAGATACGTGGACGCCGACGGATCCTTCTCGGACGGCTTGAGGATGAACGTGTTGCCGGTCGCGATTGCCGTGGCGAACATCCACATCGGGACCATCGCGGGGAAGTTGAACGGGGTGATCCCGGCGACGACACCGAGCGGCTGGCGGATCTGGTAGACATCGACGCCACCGGAGACCTGTTCGGAGAAGCCGCCCTTCATGAGGCTCGGGATCCCGCACGCGAACTCGATGTTCTCGAGACCGCGGGCGATCTCGCCGAGCGCGTCCGAGGGGACCTTTCCGTGCTCGGACGTCAGGTGGGACGCCAGCTCTGTTCGGTGGCTCTCGACGAGGTTCCGGATCCTGAACATGATCTCGGTTCGCTTCGAGAGCGACGTCGCGCGCCAGCTGGGGAAGGCCGCCTTCGCAGCTTCGACCGCGGCCGCGACCTCCTCGACCGAGGCAAAGGCGACGTGCTTGGTGAGCCGACCCGTAGCGGGGTCGTAGACGGGACCCTCGCGACCGGAGGCGCCGGCGACCGTGCGCCCGCCGATCCAATGGCCGACCCGGCCCGGCGTCTGGAGCTCGTCCCGGGCCGCGCCCGGTTCTGCGATCTGCGTCATTGAATGGACCTCATGGCTTGGGACTCCACGATACTCCCGGGCTCCCTAGGAAGGCGGCGTCGCGTTCGGATCGGGCCAGTGGAGCTCGACCCGGGGATCGTCGGGCGTCGCGATGTCGATGGCCCGCCGCCGACGCGCACGGACGGTCATGACAAGGAGGACGAGGGCGCATCCGAGCGCGATCCCGAGCGCGATCAACCCGCCGGCATTGAGCCCGGCCGCAACGACCGGATCGCGCCACGTCGTCGACACGAGCGCCCGCGCGACGCTCCACAGCGCCACCGCCACGAAGAAGAGCCGGCCGTCCCGTTGGCGGAACGCGCCGAGCAGCAATGCCAACGTCAGGATCGCGAGGATCGCGAGCGTCGCGACGCCCTCATAGACCTGCGCCGGCTGCGACGGCAGCCCCGGGACGAGAGAGCCCCACGGCCCGGGACCGAGGTACGTCGTCGCCCAGGATGCATCGCTCGGGCGGCCCTGGCCGGCGCCGTTCAGGAGCATCGTGAGCTTGCCGGCACCGAGCCCGAGAAGGACGGGCCCCGCGGCGACATGGAGCCAGCGACCGACCGACGCGCCCAGCAGGCTCGCCACGTACGTCCCGGTCAGGAACCCGCCCACGACCGCGAGCCCCAGTTCGAGGCCGCCAACCGACGGGTCGAGGAGCAGGCTGGGCGTCCACCCGTAGTAGCCCTCGTGCAGGAGCAGATAGCCGAGACGGGCGCCCACGACGGCTCCGGGCACGACACCGACGGCCACGAAGGCCACATCCTCGGCACGCAGGTCTGCGGCACGAGCCAGAACGCCGGCAAGCGCAAGGACCGCGACGCCCACGAGCGCCAGGGCGATCGTCGCCCAACGGATGCCGACGTCGCCGAACAGGTGGGCGAATGGGTCGAACTGGAACGTCACGACGGCGATCGGCACGGTGGCGACGAGTGTATCGAAGGATGCGCACCCAGCGGGCCTGCGGCGTTCGCAGTGTCGGCCAGCCGACAGGTTTGGTGTCAGCCTTCGGCTCATCGCCCGATGAGCGCCGCCGACATCATCGCCGCAATGCGGGACTGGGTCGCCGGGGGGGCCCGGTT
>JBDTNS010000307.1:0-2682 GCA_039933675.1 Chloroflexota bacterium | reverse complement strand
GAAGCGGCCGCCGAGCTTGTCCATCGTGACCTCCAGCCTGAGCGTGTCGCCCGGGCTGACGACGCGCTTGAAGCGGCAGTCGTCGATCCCGGCGAAGAGCCCGAGGCGTGAGCCGAACCCCGGCTGCCTGGCCACCAGGACCGCCATCGTCTGGGCGAGCGCCTCGACCTGGATGACGCCCGGCATGACCGGCAGGCCCGGGAAGTGACCCTGGAAATACCACTCGCCCGCGGTCACACCCTTGATCCCGACGATCCGCTTGGCCTCGGCGTCGTACTCGACGATCCGATCGACAAGCAGGAACGGCCAGCGGTGCGGGATGAGCGCCTCGATCTCGCGGGTCGTGTGGATGGTTTCGGTCATGGGCAACTCCTGGCGGGATGACGGTCAGTGTCGTGGATCGCGAGCGCGGTGAGCGAGTTGACGTGTGCAGGTCTGCATCGCGCCACCGGGTTCACGATCGCGCCGCGGCGGCAAGGAAGGCGGCGCTGCCGACGCGATCGAGCAGGTTCGTCGTCATCCGTCCCTCGAGGAAGGTTTCGTTGGCGAGGAGCGCCTGGTGGATCGAGACGTTGGTGACGATTCCCTCCACGACCAGCTCGTCGAGCGCGACACGGCCGCGGGCGATGGCGGTCGACCGGTCCGGGCCCCAGACGATGAGCTTGCCGAGCAACGAGTCGTAGAACGGTGGGACCTCGTAGCCGGTGAACAGGTGCGAGTCCATCCGGACGCCCGGCCCGCCCGGCGCGTGGTACCGCTCGACGAGGCCGGCGCCGGGTCGGAATTCGTGGGCGGGATCCTCGGCATTGATCCGGAACTCGATCGCGTGGCCGTGCATCGCGATGTCGGCCTGCGAGAAGCCGAGCGGTTCGCCGGCCGCGATCCGGATCTGGGTCGTCACGAGATCGAGCCCGGTCAGCATCTCGGTGACCGGATGTTCGACCTGGATGCGGCAGTTGATCTCGATGAAGTAGTACGCGCCGGTGGCGTCGACGAGGAACTCGAGCGTCCCGACATTCTCGTAGCCGGCGGCGATCGACGCCCTGATCGCGCGTTCGGCGAGGTCCGCGCGCGCAGCGTCGGAGAGCGCCGGGGTCGGGCCTTCCTCGATGATCTTCTGGTGGCGCCGCTGGACCGAGCAGTCGCGCTCGCCCATGTGGACGCCGTGCCCGTAGCGATCGATGACGACCTGGATCTCGACGTGGCGGTTCTCGTCGAGCCACTTCTCGAGGTAGAGCGAGTCGTCGCCGAAGGCCGCCTTCGCCTCGGAGCGGCAGACCCGCATCGCCGACTCGAGCTCGCGGCTGGTGCGCACCATGCGCATCCCCTTGCCGCCGCCGCCGGCCGAGGGCTTGATGAGGACCGGGTACCCGATCCGGTCCGCTTCGCCGAGCGCGTGCATCTCGTCACGGAGCATCCCCTCGGAACCCGGGATCGTCGGGAGCCCCTGCGCGGCGAAGAGCTGGCGCGTGCCGGCCTTGCTGGCGAACCGCTCGAGGACCGAGGCCGACGGGCCGATGAAGGTGAGGTCGTGCGCCGCGACGACCTCGGCGAAGCCCTCGTCCTCGGACAGGAAGCCATAACCCGGATGGATCGCATCGCAACCGGTGACGACCGCCGCGGAGATGACCGCCGGCGCAGACAGGTACGAGCGTCGCGCGTCGGCCGGCCCGATGCAGATCGCTTCATCGGCGAGCTGGACCGGGAGCGACTCGCGATCGGCCTCACTGTAGGCGACGACGGCTTCCACGCCGAGCGATCGGCAGGCGCGCAGGATCCGGAGCGCGATCTCGCCGCGGTTGGCGATCAGGATCTTGTGGAACACGATCAGGCCTCGCCTGGCGCGGCCGAAGCGAACTCGATGAGGATCAGCTCCTGGCCGTACTCGACGGCGTCGCCCGATTCGACGAGGCTCGCCCCGACCATGCCGTCGGCCGGTGACACGACGACCTGCGGGATCCCCAGCATGTCGACGGAGCCGAGACGGTCGCCGGCACGGACCCGGGTTCCGGCTCGCGCCTCGGGCCGTGGCTGGAAGATGCCGACCGCCGGCGAGGTAGCCGCCATCCGGCTGTCGCGATCGCGGATTGGGGCGGCCCGGCCACCCGTGCCGTTCTCGCCATCATGGCCGGGGCCGACCGGGGTCAGGCCACCGACCGGGTGCGCCCCGGCCGAGCTCCCGCCGCGCGTTCCGCGCTCACGTTCGCCGGCGCGCCAATCGCGTGCGGTCGCCGGGCCAGTGCCGGCCGTCTCCGCAGCGCGACGCAGCCGGACCCGCCAGGCACCCTCGCGGACCTCCAGCTCCCCGAGCCCGGTCGCCCCGAGCTTCGCGATCAGCGCGGGGAGCAGCTCGGCGCCGAGCTGGTCGATGGCGGCGTGATCCGCCGAGCGCTCGTCAGGCGAGCGATCCTGGGGTCGAGCTCGGGGCTCGACGGTTTCAGACATTCCGCGGCACTCCTCGCAGAACGGCGATCTCGGGTGGATCCACGGATCGACTCGTGTCCCGAGCCAGGCTGGCCGGATGCGTCCATGTTCTTCCCTGCAGGACAACGCGCGCAGGCAAGCCGGTTGCGCGACCGTTCGGTGGGGCGGATCGTGCGCCGAAGAACACGGAACGGCCGTATCGGGGCAGTCGAGGCCGGGCTGAACCCGTGCCCGAGGTCAAACTCGTCGATTCGTTCT
>JBDTNS010000306.1:0-2728 GCA_039933675.1 Chloroflexota bacterium | reverse complement strand
GCCGAGGACCTCCTCGAGGGCCGCCCGCAATTGGTCGAGCCCATGGCTGCCCAGGATGATCACCGCATCCTCGACCGGGCGCGCAGCCTGTCCCGCGGCCGCGGTCGCGTCATGGCCCGTGCCGGCTAGCTCCGCGGGGTCGGTGGGCGCGGCGCCGGTGCGGCGACGACGAGCTCGATCGATATGGGTCCACATGGTGCGGTCAGGCTCCGAGAGGTCGGGGAAGGTTCGGTTCCGAGGATGGTCGGCATACGGCCGCGGCGCCATCACCCCTTTGGCCAGTACCGCCATGTCGAAGGGACCATGTTGACCGCGGTCAACACCGCCGACGCCCGCCCGGCTAGCCTGCTAGCCCATCGCGTGGTTGAACTGGCCCCAGATCGCCTCCGGCTGCCAGCGGAGCGGGTCACCGCGGATGAGCCGCGGTGACTGCCACAAGGCCGTCCAGCCGCCGGCGAGCAGCCGCTCGACGCCCACCGCGTTTTCGATCGGGACACCCGCCCGGATCGGCTCCCCGGGATCGCGACCGGCCCGCCGGCCCTGGAGGATGGCCTCGGCATCCTCGAGGCGGGGTGCGATCGTCGAGCCGCCACCCCAGGGAGCGCGGACGACGAAGCCGCCGAGCGAGCCGTCGTCGCGGACGAGGCAGTGCGTGCTTTCCGGCGTCGCGAGCGCGGCGTGGAGATGCGCCCGGTCCTCGCCGGTCGCCGCGAGCGCGAGCGGCGCCATCTCCCCGAGGTCGCTCGCTCTGAACGGCCGGATCCGCAGATCCACCCGCGCCTCGCCCAGCCCCGGCGCCTCGAGCATCTGGTACCACGTCTGGACCTCGAAACCGATCCGTTCGTAGAGCGGACGTCCCACCTCCGTGGCGACGAGGAGGAGCGTCCGGCAGCCAGCCTCCTCGGCCACCTCGGTCACGGTCCGCGTCAACTCCATCCCGAGACCGCGGCGCCGCCAGTCCGGGTGAACCCAGATCGTGCCAACCCAGCCGACCGCGCCGTTGATCGTCGCCATCCCGGTCCCGACGACGGTCCCGTCGGCATCCGCGACGAAGGGCACGATCTCGGGATGACGCGTCGCGAACTCCAGGTGGAGACGGCGGTCGCCCCAGTTCGCGCCGAGGAGCGCTGCCGCGGCCCCCTCGACGTCGTCGGGCGTCATCGGGCGGATCGTCGGGAGGTGCATCGACCGATCGTAGCGGGCTCGTCGGCTATCATCGCGCCCATGGCGAACCTCTCCCGCTCCGACGTCGAGCACGTCGCGCACCTCGCCCGGCTGGGGCTGACCGACGCCGAGCTGACGCGCCTCGAGGCCGAGCTCAACCACATCCTCGATCAGTACGCGATCCTTGCCGAGCTCCCGACCGACGACATCCCCCCGACCGCGCAGACCATCGAGCTCGAGAACATCCTGCGCGAGGACGTCGTGCGTCCGTCGCTCCCGGTGGAGGCGGTCCTCCGGAACGCGCCTGCCCGCGACGGCGACTTCATCGTTGTTCCGGCGATCCTCGACGAACGCTGACCGTCCCATGAGTGTCGAATGCCGGACCTGACGCGACTCCTCGCCCACGAGATGGCGGCGCTCCTGCGCTCCGGCGAGGTCTCGTCGCGCGAGCTGACCGAAGCCCACCTCGCGGCGGCCGAACGCGACAACCGGGCCCTCAACGCGTGGCTGACGATCGATCGCGAGCGTGCGCTCGCGGAGGCCGACGCCGCGGACGGCCGGCTGGCCGCCGCCCGGACGGACTTTGCCCACGCGCTCGACAGGCTCCGGCCGCTGCTCGGCATCCCGGTCGCGCTCAAGGACCTCGTCTCGGTCGAGGGCGGTCAGTGCACGGCCGGGTCGCGCATCCTCGAGGGCTACCGGGCGCCGTACGACGCCCACATCACCGAGCGCCTGCGCACGGTGGGCGCGGTCATCCTCGGCAAGACGAACATGGACGAGTTCGCGATGGGCTCGTCGACCGAGCACTCAGCGTACGGTCCGACCGCCAATCCCTGGGCACTCGATCGCGTCCCGGGCGGGAGCAGCGGCGGGTCGGCGGCGTCGGTGGCGGCCTATCACGCCCCGTTATCGATCGGGACCGACACCGGCGGCTCGATCCGCCAGCCGGCGGCCCTGTGCGGGATCGTCGGGATGAAGCCGACGTATGGGCGGGTCAGTCGCTACGGGATCGTCGCCTTCGCGAGCTCGCTCGACCAGATCGGGCCGTTCGCCCGCGACGCGCGTGACGCGGCGTCGCTCCTCCATGCCATCGCCGGTCGCGACGACCGGGATTCCACGTCTTCCCCGCAGCCGGTCCCGGCGACGTTGACCGCGCTCCCGGCGGACGACGACGAGGCCGCCGCCGCGCTCCGCGGCAAGCGCCTGGGGCTGCCGCGCGAATACTTCGTGGCCGGGATGGAGCCGGGCGTCGAGGCTCGCGTACGCGAGGCGGTCGCCGCGCTCGAGGCCGCCGGGGCGATCGTCGAGGAGGTCAGCCTCCCGCATACCGACTATGGCCTAGCGACCTACTACATCGTGGCGCCGGCCGAGGCGTCGGCCAATCTCGCCCGCTACGACGGGATCCGGTTCGGACCGCGGCTCGGCGATGGTGATGTCCTGGCGAACTACCTCGCGACGCGCGGCCAGGGCTTCGGCCCCGAGGTCAAGCGCCGGATCATGCTCGGGACCTACGCGCTCTCGGCCGGCTACTACGACGCGTACTACCTCAAGGCGCAGAAGGTGC
>JBDTNS010000305.1:0-2745 GCA_039933675.1 Chloroflexota bacterium | reverse complement strand
GACCGTCGCATTCCAGCATCGCCAGGCCGAGATCGGCGAGGGCGCGAAGCTCCACTGGGCGATGGCCCAGCTCGGGGGCCGGCTCGTCCGGAGCCGGATCGACAACCGCCTGTCGGGCGACCGCAGCTCCGTCGAGCAGGTCGAGATCGTCTTCGGCTCGAACGACCAGCTGTTCGACCTGACCTCGAATACCCGGCACATCGGCCGCGACACGACCGGCAACCTTCTCTCGAAGGCGGCGCTCCTCGACGCGACCCGGTCGTACATGAAGGGCCTGATCATCATCGAGCCGACCGCGGTCGGGACCGACAGCTTCCTCGGCGAGTTCGGGATGAACCTGTCCAAGCAGGCCCGGGCCGTCGCGATCCCGTCGCTCGAGATCGACCAGCCCGACTGCCGCCGGGCGGCCCACTCGAGTGCCGTCGGGCCAATCGACGAGACCCAGCTCTTCTACCTCGAGAGCCGCGGCATCTCGCCCGAGGACGCCCGCAAGTTCATCGTTCTCGGCTTCCTCGAGCCGGTCGTGGCGCGGGTTCCGCTCGTCGCGGCCCAGGACCGGCTGCGCGAGCTGCTCGAAGCGAAGTGGGACGCCGGAGCAGTCGCGACCGAATCCAGGTCGGCGTCGGCCACGCCCGCCGCCTGATGCCTCCACAACATCGAGCCCGCCCATGAGGCGGATCGATCTGGCAGCCGTCGACGAGATCGCCGATGGCGAGATGCGGATCATCATCGTCGACGGCACCGACCAGGTCCTGCTGATCAACCAGGGCGGCGAGTTCACCGCGACCCAGGGCATCTGCAGCCACGAGTACTTCGAGCTCGACAAGGGCTTCCTGACGGCCGGCACGCTGACCTGCGCGCTCCACCTGTCGCGGTTCGACCTCACGAACGGCGAGGCGATCGACCCGCCCGCCGAGCTGCCCCTCGAGGTCTACCCCGTCGTGATCGAGGACGGCCGGGTCCTGATCGAGGTGCCGGACGGCCCGCTCCCGCTGAGCGAGGAGTAGGCACCGGCACGTCCGTCGCGCGAACCGCACTCCCGGATCAGCGCGAGAGCGTCGTCCCGAGCCCAGCAGCGTTCGCCCGCCGGACGATCGCATCGCCGAACACGAGATCCGCCAGCCCGACGCCGAGGTGGGTGACGAGGACGCGGCCCCGTTCCGGCCGGACCGTCCCCGCCAGGAGCGCCTCGCCCAGCGTGAGGCCCGGGTCGGGATAGCCGTCGAACTGGCCGGCGGCGCGGTTCGCGAGGAACTGGCTCCGCTCGTCGACGACGAACACCCCGGCTTCCCGGGCGATCGAGGCGTGGACGTAGGTCGCGTAGTCGACGGCGACGACGAGGGCGTTCGGGGCGAGCCACTCGGCCGTCATCGGCTGGCGCTCGGCGGGCGCCGTGAACGATGCGACGGTGAGGACGACGTCTGCGGCCTGCGTGGCGTCGCGCGCGGACGGAGCGACCTCGACAGCGCCCAGCCCGGGCGTCGCTCGGGCCAGCGACGCCACCTCGTCGGCCCGCTCCGGATGGCGATCGAAGACGGCCAGCTCAGCCCCGGGAAGGACGTGGCCGAACACCGCGAGATGGCTCCGCGCCTGGACGCCCGCTCCCAGGATCGCCACCCGCACCGCCCGCCCGGCCACCGCCGGAGCAAACCGGGCGATCGCCACGCCGCTGATCGCCGCGGTCCGCTCGGCCGTGATCGGACCGGCGTCGAGGATCGCGGTCGGGATCCCGGTCCGGGGATCGTTGAGGATGACGAGTCCGTGGATCGCCGCGCGGTCCAGGCTGCGGTTGCCGGGGAAGCCGGCGATCCACTTCATGCCCACGAGGTCGCCGTCGCCGGCCGGCTCGGCGCCGCGCAGGTGGGCCGGCATCGCGTGGGCGAAGGAGCCGTCGGGCCGCGGGTGGACGCCGATCTTGGGAGGCAGCTCGGCGTCGGCGGCGAGGGCGGTCATCGCCCGCTCAGCGAGCACAAGGCGGTCTGCGATGGACGGCATCGCGGCGCGCACGTCGGCTGCCGTCAGGTACCGCAGCGGTGGGTCGTTCCGAACCGTCATCGCCGCGAGTCTAGCGCCCGCTAGCATTCGGTCATGGCACCCGACATCGCCCAGAGCCTCGCCAACCTGCGCCTCGAACGCGACGCGATCCTCCTCTACGACGCCCTCGCCGCGATCGAGAAGGACCCCCACCGCGCCGGCGCCTTCACCCGGATCGCCGCCAACGAGCGGCGCCACGCCGAGGTCTGGGCGTCGAAGCTCCGCGAGGCCGGCGTCGACGTCCCGCCCGCGCCGACGCGTGCCCGTCCACGCGTCGCGGTGATCGTCCTCCTGGCGCGCGTCTTCGGCACGAAGGCCGTGAGCGACCTCGTGACCGCGCTCGAGGGCGACGAGGAGGAGATGTACGACGCCCAGTCCTCGCCCGAGGTCGAGGCGATCGCGGCGGACGAGCGCGAGCACGCCGAGATCTGGAAGAAGCTGAAGGATCCCGACTACCAGCCCGAGCGCGACATCGCGGGCCGGGAGCGCTGGCACCGATCCGGCCGATCCGGCACGCTCCGGGCCGTCATCTTCGGGGTCAGCGTCGGGCTCGTCAGCAACCTCGCCCTCGTGATGGGCGTCGCGGGCGCGGCCAGGGCAACGGGCGGCGAGAGTCACTTCATCCTGCTGGCAGGAGTCGCGGGGCTCCTCGCCGGGGCCTTCAGCATGGCCGCCGGCGAGTACATCTCGATGCAGAGCCAGCGCGAGCTG
>JBDTNS010000304.1:0-2745 GCA_039933675.1 Chloroflexota bacterium | reverse complement strand
GCGATGCGTCGTAACCTGGAGACCGGCGCTCGCGGGGAGGTGGCCGAGACCCGCTTCGACTGGGCGATGGCCTTGCTGCGCCGCGGCCTTGCACGCGACCGTGAGCGGGCGAGCGCGATGCTCGACGCGGCGCTGCTCGGCGCCACCGAGCTCGGGATGGAGCCGCTCCGGCGGCGCACGACCGACGCCGTTTCAACGCTGACGGCCGCACGAAGTCCGTTGACCGGCCGCGAGCAGGAGGTTGCCAGCCTGGTGGCCGAGGGCCTGACCAACAAGGAGGTGGCGACCCGGCTGCGCCTATCGGTTCGGACCGCCGAGAACCACCTGCGCAACGTTATGAACAAGCTGGGACTGGACAACCGGGCTCAGGTGGCGGCCTGGGTCACCCGAACCCGATCGACCAGGTAAGGCCTCACGCCATCACGGGCTCGCCCGAGTTGTGGGCCTGCACCTTCCGGCGCTCGAGGACGGCCGCTTCCAGCCGCTCGGCCGCGTAGTCGGCCGACGGCATGGCAGTGATCTCGGCGGCGACGGCGCGAGCGGCCTCGCCGAACGCCGGCTCGTGGAGCAGGCGCCGTGTCCCGTCGCGGATCACCGCCGGATCGGGGGGCGTGAACGGCGGCGGCCCCGCGCTGGGCGGACCGGGCGGCTGCGCCTGGATGATCCCGAGTGCGACGCCGGCCGTGATGCAGCGCTCCGTGTTGTATGGCTGGTCGGCGCCCATGGGCAGAAGGAACAGCGGTATCCCGGCCCCGAGCGCGGCCGACACCGTGTTGTAGCCGCCGTGACTGACGACCGCGCTGGCGCGCTCGAGGATCCTGGTCTGGGGCAGGTAGCCGCCGACCCGGATATTGCCGGCGACCGCGCCGAGTGCTTCGGGCGGGATTCCGTGCCCGAGCGCGATGACAACCTCGAATGGCTGGTCCGCGAGAGCATCGGCGATCAGCCTGAAGAGTGGGACGTTGCCGTTCATCACGGTCCCGAGGGTCACGTACACGAGCGGCCGATCGCCCAGGTCCTCGAACCAGGCCGGCAGCTCGCCGCCACCGTCGAACGGCTCGGGACGAACGTTGATCTCGTTCGCCGCCGGGACGTAGCCGGGCATCTCCAGACTGGGCGGCGTGCGATCGATCCTGAGCATCTCGAAGTCGACTGCCGTCACGCGCTCGCCGTCCAGGCCATGCTCTGCCGCCGCCCGAGCGACCCCCGGCCGGATCATGGGCTCGTAGAACTTGGCGGCGGCGGGAGCCGCGGAAGCCACCGGCAAATCCAGGATGGCGCCTGCCACGAGACCGCCGAGCTCGCCGCTGCCGCGGACGATGGCATTGGCTCCGGTCGCCTTGGCCGCTCGGATGACCCCTTCGACCATGCCCATCCGGATGAGGTCGACGAAGAACTCGCCGGCCATGATCTTCTGCATGACCGGGTCGCTGAGATTCTCTAGCCAGGCGGGTCCGGCCGGATGGGCCTCGAATCCGGCGGCCTCGATGGCCGAGGCGAAGGCCGGTGAGGCGGCGAACGCGACATCATGACCGCGACGCTGAAGCGCACGGGCGGTGGGAACGAGCGGGTGGAAGTGCCCGGAGCCCGGGATCGTCGTGAACAGGAATCGCATCTAGATCCTCCATCGCCGGCGTGGATTCGGACGGATGCTCGATGGAAGCAAGATGTCGCACCCGGGCGGCGATGCCATCCGTGATGCTACCCAGATGGATACCCAGTCACAGGCGGTCACTCGTCGACGTGCGCGGACCGAGTCCTCGGGCAGGCTGAACGCTGAGCTCAGCACGCGCGCGCCGGCATAGGCTCCGTCGGGCCCAACGACCCGCCGCACACCTAGTCGACCCTCGCCAGAACGGCAGGCGCGAAGGGATCGCCTACGTCTGCCTCGGGCTGGGGCCCCGCAGATGCGCGAGCACGGCGAGCACTCGCCGGTGATCGTCGGAAGCTGGCGGCAGTTCGAGCTTGGAGAAGATGTTGGCGATGTGGGCCTCGACCGTCTTGCGCGCCATCGATAACCGGTCGCCGATCGCCTGGTTCGAGCGCCCTTCGGCCATCAACGCCAGGACGGTGCGCTCCCGTTCCGTCAGATCGTCGAGCGGCACCCGCGATCGTCGGCCAACGAGCACGGCCACGACCGCAGGATCGATCACCGAGCCGCCCTTCCCGATCCGCCGAATCGCGTCGGCGAAATCGTCGAGATCCGTGACCCTGTCCTTGAGCAGGTAGCCGACCCCACCGGCACCGTCGCTCACCAACCGCATGGCGAACGAGGGCTCGACATGCTGGGACAGGACCAGGATGCCCACCGCCGTACCGTGCTCCGCGCGAATCGCCTCCGCCGCGCGGAGACCCTCGTCCGTGTTGGTCGGTGGCATCCGGATGTCCACGATCGCCACATCAGGAAGGTGCTCCCGGGTCGCCCGAAGGAGTGCATCGGCGTCGCCGACCTGCGCGACCACGTCGAATCCAGCATCGACCAGGAGTCGCGCGATCCCTTCGCGGACGAGCATCGAGTCGTCGGCCAGGACGAGCCGGAGGGTCACGGTCGAGCGACCAATGCCCGGATGGCGGCTCCGGAGATCCGCTCCTTGGGAATGAAGCCGAGAATGTGACCGTTTGTCAGACGTCGTCCGTAGGCGCGCGCATCACGGCTAGAGGTCAGCACCACCAAGGGCGGCGGTCCCTTGACCGCCAGGGCGCGAGCGACCTCGAACCCCTCGACGTCGGGCAGGCCGATATCGA
>JBDTNS010000303.1:0-2755 GCA_039933675.1 Chloroflexota bacterium | reverse complement strand
CTCTGGATCGAGGGCAACGGTTCGCAGGGCAAACCAGCGATTCGGTTGATTGCGTCGCCGGACCGTGACGGGGCGCGGCGACTCGTCGCCGTTCGCTGGGCGAGCGCGCGAACGGCCAGGCCCGATCTCCTCGAACCGCGACAGAAGATCGGCTCGATCCATGACCGGCTGGCCGGCGAACAGCTGGTCGGCAGCCGGATTCGTGAGGCGCAGCTCGCCATCGGACTCGGTGACGAAGACCGCCTCGGGAAGGGCGTCGATCACGGCCCGCACCCGGCCGAGGTCTTCCGGAGCGGACACCGACCCGCCGCCGGACCCCATCCCGCTTGATTGAGCGGCGGGCTGCGGCGCGCTGTCGTGGTCGTCGGACGGCGAATCGAACATCAGGCTCCAAGGATCGGCTGTCCGGCTCGACGCCGAAGCGAAGGACCCCGAGCGATCCCTTGCGGGTCCATCGCAGGTCCGAGCCGGCCTGAACGCGGAAGCGCCCCCGCCGGCGTCGCCGGCGGGCGCGTTCGAACGATACGAGAGGTCAGGCGCGCGGCTCGTCCATGTCGTCGGTGTGACGGCGGACCTCGTCGCCGGCGTTGCCCAGGGCATTGCGGATGTCGTCGCCGGCATTCGCCACCTTGTCGGAGACGCTCTCCTCGCCGTCGGCCTTGCGCCAGGTCTCCTTGGCCTTGTTGTCGATGTCGCGGACGCCTTCCTTGACGTCGGCCTTCGTGTCCTCGAAACCCATCGCGGGATCCTCCGGTTACGAGAGCCGGTGGTCCGGCCCGTTGAGATCGAACGTAGCGGGGTCGGCATTGCGCCAGCGTCGGCTCACGGCGGCCGGGGTGACAGCCCGCTTGCAGTGCGCCGGCTGTCACGTCCCTGCAACCGGCCATCGCACGCGAGCGTGCTGCCTGCGGGGCGTCACGACATACCGTCGGATCCAGCAACCCCAGCTTGATCTCTTGGAGGTACCCGCCTGATGGCCACCAGCCAGACTGCATCCACGACGAGCTCGAATGCGGCCGACGACGCCGCGGACCTTGCCACGACGGCGAAGGGCATCGCCAGCGACGTCGCCGACAAGGCCGTCGCGGCAGCGCAGCGCCTGCCCGAGGCGGCGAACGTGACCGGAGCCCAGCTCGAGCGCGCGAACCAGATGATCCAGAGCGAGTCCGACGAGGTCCTCGCCGTGGGGACGTCGCTGTCGCTCGGCCTCGCGATGGGCCTGCTCCTCGGCGGGGCGAACCGGATCCTCGTGATCCTGGCGCTCATCCCGGCCACGGCGATGGGCCTCACGCTGTTCGACCGCCACGGCGGGACGCGGACGACCCGCCCGCGCTGACCCACCCCGGTCGAGGGGCCAGCTCGCGAGCCTCGCTCGCGCGAACCGAAGACCACGAACGCCGGTCGGGATCGCCGACCGGCGTTTTCGTATCCGCCTCCTCGCGAGTCAAACAAACGGGAAGACCAGGTTCCGGACGCCGGACGTGCGGAACGCCCGGAGGAGGGGGCTCCGGGCGTCCGCGGGGATCGGGGTGAAGACGCCCCGTCACAAGCGTCTCCACGCAGGGATGTTCAGTTGTCCGCCGACGATCACCGTCGAGCGTGTCGCTCATGCTAGGGAACGGCGCCGGTCGGGAGTCTTTCGCTCGTCGAGCGAGCCGTTGCATCCGCATAACGAGCAGATGTGGCCTGTCTGGTGACTCGGGCGACCAAGGGAGGACGAGATGCGGGCTCCCGGACCCCCAGTGGTCGAGAGCCCGCAGGACCAGTGTCAGGGGCGCTCACTGTCGAGCGTGTCACACCGAGCGGCCAGGAGGTTGCAGGCGTCTCTTGCGCGCGTTGCAGGGAGCCGCCGTCCGCGGCAGAGCGCTCCGCGATCGTCACGCCTTGCGCACGCGTCGCCTCGATCGGAAGCGAAGACGCCGGCCGCCCCGTCAGGGGCAGCCGGCGTTCCGATCGGTATGGGCCGGCGGGTGGGCCGGCCCATCCCGCCCGTTAGGAGTTGGTCTGGTCGACCTCGCCGCGCCAGGAGCCGGTCTCGCTACCGCGCTGCTCGATGAACTCCTTGAACCGCTCCATATCGCCCTTGACCCGGCGCTGGACGAAGCCGAGGGCGTCCCCGACGTTCTCGATCGGGCCCTGAGGGTCGACGTCGAGCTGGAGCGTGACCCGGCTCTCGCCCTCGGCGAGGCGGTGGAACGTCACGACGCCGGCGTTGTGGGCGCCGTCCGTCGCGGTCCAGGCGATCCGCTGGTCCGGCTCCTGCTCGGTGATCTTCGCCTCCCAGGTCTTCTCCTTGCCGGCCACGCTGGCGACCCACTCGAGGGTGGTGTCGTCGAGCTGGCGGACGGACTTGACGCCCTCCATGAACTTCGGGAACGTCTCGAACTGGGTCCACTGGTCGTAGGCGGTCCGGACCGGGACGTGGACGTCGACGGCTTCGAGGATCTTCGACATGCGAGCTCTCCTTCATTGAGTGGCGAGGAATCGGAACGCCCACCGCGTGGTGGGCGTTCCGATTGGGCTGGTGCGGAGCCCGAGGCTCCGCGCTGCTGTGACTAGACCGCTCCGCGACCCGTGCGGCTGCGGCCGGTGACCATGTTCACGACGACGACGGCGATGACGGCGCCGATCGTCGCGACGATGATCGTCGGGATGTTGATCCCGCTTGTGTAGTCGCCGTTGCCCGGCAGCAGCAGGCCGGCGAGGAAGCCGCCGACGAGCGCGCCGACGATGCCGAGGACGATGTGTCCGATGA
>JBDTNS010000302.1:0-2764 GCA_039933675.1 Chloroflexota bacterium | reverse complement strand
TGGAGCCGTACCTCGACGAGACGGCCTATCACGACACGCCGAACTGCACCTGGCCATTCGGGACGCACATCGCGCTCGTCGAGATCGATGAGGAGACCGGCCACGTCGAGCTCAAGCGCTACGTCGCGGTCGACGACGTCGGCAAGAAGATCAACCCGATGATCGTCGACGGTCAGCTCCACGGCGGGATCGCCCAAGGGGTTGGTCAGGCGCTCTGGGAGGGCGCCATCTACGACGATCAGGGTCAGCTCCTGACCGGCTCAATGCTCGACTACACGGTGCCGCGGGCGTCGTTCTTCCCGAACCTCGAGCTCGACGAGACGGTGACGCCCTCGCCGGTCAACCCGATCGGGGTCAAGGGTGTCGGCGAGGCCGGCGCCATCGCGAGCACGGCCGCGGTCGCCAATGCGGTGATCGACGCCCTCAGCCCGCTCGGGATCCGCCATCTCGACATGCCGTACACGCCGCAGACCGTGTGGCGCGCCATCCAGGGTGCGAAGGGAGGCCAGGCGTGATCCCGGCAGCGTTCGCCTATCGACGTCCGGCCTCGATCGAGGACGCGCTCGGGATGCTCGCCGCCGATCCGGGCGCCAAGGTACTGGCCGGCGGCCAGAGCCTCCTCCCGCTGCTGAAGCTGCGGCTCGCCGCGGTCGACACCCTCGTCGACATCGGACGTCTCCCGGGTCTGCGCGGCGTCCGCCAGCTTGACGACGGGCGACTCGCGGTCGGGGCCCTGACGACGTACGCGGACCTGCTCGAGTCACCAGCGAAGCACTACGGGGTCCTGCGCGACGCGCTGCCCCACATCGGCGACGTCCAGGTCCGCAACCGCGGGACGATCGGTGGCGCGATCGCGCACGGCGACCCGGCCTCGGATCTGCCGGCCTGCCTGCTCGCGCTCGATGCCGAGCTCGTCATCCGGTCGGCTGCCGGCGAGAGGACCACCGGTGTCGACGGGTTCTTCGAGGGCGCGTTCACGACCGGTCTCCAGCCGGGCGAGCTCCTGACCGAGGTACGGCTCCCGGGTCCACGCGATGACGCCGGTTCCGCCTATGTCGCGCTCCAGCAGAGCGCATCGGGCTACGCGCTCGTCGGGGTCGCGGCCGTCGTCTTCAGTGGGCCGCGGAATGGCATCGCGGGCACGGCGATCGCGCTGACCGGGGTCGGGGAGCATGCCTACCGGGCACGTGCGGTCGAGGCGGCGCTGGCCGGCTCGGACAGATCCCCGGCGTCGATCGCCGCCGCCGCGACGCATGCCACCGACGGCATCGAGGTCGCGAGCGACATCCACGCCGATCGCGCCTATCGAACCGCGATGGCCGAGGTCTATACCCGCCGGGCGATCGAGGCCGCCCTCGCCCGGCTGCGCTGATCGATCCGACCGAATTACCCGTGCAGGTCCAGCGAATCGTTCCGGGGCGGCGTGCGCCTGTGCGCCTGGTCGGCGCCGTCCTCGTCCGCGATCTTGCGATCCCCGGGCATCGCTGGTCGAAGGGTCGGCGGCTCACCGCCGACGACCTGGCTGCCCTCGCGGCCGCCGATCCCGGTGACCCGATCACCGTCCTCGTCCCGGAGGCGGGGGAGCTTCACGAGGATGACGCCGCGATCCGGCTGGCGGCCGCCGTTGCCGGTCCCGGGCTGACGGTCCGCGGTCCGACGCAGAGTCGGATCGATCTGCATGCCGAGGCCGCCGGTGTCCTCAACGTCAAGGTCGCGGAGCTGGAGCGGCTCAACCGGATCGATCCACTCCAGGTCTTCACCGCGTTCGACGGCCAGATCGTCGGGCCGGGCGATCTCGTGGCGAGCGTCAAGGTCGCGCCGCACCTCGTCGATGCCGCGACGGTCGATGCCGGCGCCCGGCTCGCCGGGTTCGGGAGTCACCCGCTCGTGTGGGTCGCGCCGTTCATCCCGAGCCGCGTCGGGATCATCGTCAAGCAGTCCGTGCGCGGGCCGGCCCGCGAACGCTTCGAGCGGAGTGTCCGATCGAAGATCGAGGGCCTCGGCTCGACGATCGTGTCGATCGCCTATATCGACGACGACCCAGACGCCGTCGAAGCCGCCTTCGCGGCGCTCGTCCGCCGCCCCGATCCGGTCGACCTGATCCTCACGGCCGGCGCGGCAAGCACGGACCCGACCGATGCCTGTTTCGTCGCCATCGCCGCGCTCGGCGGCCGGATCGTCCGACGCGGGATCCCGGCGCACCCGGGCTCGATGCTCTGGCTGGCGCGGATCGGCGGGAGCGCCATCCTCGGTCTGCCGACCTGCGGCGCGTACTCGAAGGCAACCGCGGCGGACCTGCTGCTGCCTCGGCTGCTCTCCGGGGAGCCGGCCTCGGAGCGGACGGTCGCGAAGCTCGGCCACGGCGGGATTCTCACCCGGTCGCAGCGCTTCCGCTTCCCAGCCTATGCGCGCGAGCTCGATGCGCCCGACGTGCAGGTGAACCCGGGAGCCCGCCCGGCCGTGTAGATTCCGGACATGACCGACCGCGATCAACGCCCCGAAGGCACCCGCTCCATCGAAGCGATCCAGGACGAGTTCCGGAGTCGCGACTACATCGCGGACCGGTCCGTGGCGACGGCCGTCTTCCTGGCGCTCGAGCTTGGTCGCCCGCTCCTGCTCGAGGGCGAGGCCGGGGTCGGCAAGACGGAGCTCGCCAAGGTCCTCGCCGCGTCGCTTGGTGCGCCGCTGATCCGGCTCCAGTGCTACGAAGGTCTCGACGTCAACACCGCCGTCTACGAGTGGAACTACCCGCGCCAGATGCTCG
>JBDTNS010000301.1:0-2789 GCA_039933675.1 Chloroflexota bacterium | reverse complement strand
AGGAAACGTTCGACGTCGTCTACACGTCGCGCGGCGTCCTCGGCTGGCTCCCGGATATCCGTGCCTGGGCGCGGATCGTCGCGCGGTACCTCGCGCCCGGCGGCACGTTCTTCATCACCGAGGCCCATCCGATCGTTCAGGCCCTCGAAGCCGAGGGAGTCGCCCCCGGCGAGCTGCGTCTCGCCTATCCGTACTGGGAGCATTCGGAGCCGCTCACCTTCCCGGTCACCGGGTCGTACGCCGATCCGAGCGCAGACCTCGGCCGGGATCTCGTGGAGCACGGCTGGGATCACGGCCTCGGCGAGATCGTGACCGCCCTGATCGAGGCCGGTCTGCGGATCGAGCGGCTCGTGGAGCATCCGTTCATCGACTGGAAGCTCGATTTCCTCGTCGAGGACGGTCAGGATCGCTGGGTGCTGCCGCCCGGCACCGCCGGCGAGCTACCGCTGATGTTCTCGCTGCTGGCGACGATGCCTCTCTGAATGAGGGACCGACGCCCCGTCCTGCTGGGAAGAACAAATTGATCGATTCCCCGAAGCGTCCGACTCAACCTGGTGCCATAGCGCGTTTCGCCGGGTTTTCCAGTCGAGTGGACCTCCTCGGCGAGCCCCGAACAGGGGATCCGCCACCCAGCCGACCCGTCGCCGACTGATTCGGGCGACGATGGTCTCCGGCATAACGATTTGTCCTTCCGGGAAGAACGTTCGGACCGCATGGGGCCGCGAGGACGCGGCAGTCCTGGGCCTCTGACCGAGATCAGAGCCCGAGTGCGGGCCACGCCGGCCCGCCGGGCGCCTCGATCAGCTCGACCAGGACGCCGCCACAGGCGCGCGGGTGGAGGAAGGCGACGGGCCCTTCGGCGCCGCGGCGGGGGGTGCGATCGATGAGCTCGACACCGCCGATCTCGAGACGCATGAGCGCATCGGCCAGGTTCTGAACCTCGAAGCAGACGTGATGGAAGCCCTCACCCTTGCTGGCGAGGAAGCGGGCGACGCCGGTCGTGTCGTCGGTCGGTTCGACCAGCTCGATCTTCGACTCCCCCACCCCGAGGAAGGCGATCCGAACCCGGTCATCGGGGATCTCCATCACGGTCTCGAGCTCGAGCCCGAGCGCGTCGCGCCAGATCCCGAACGACGCCTCGATCGAGCGAACGATGAGCGCGACGTGGTGGATCCGGCCGATCCCACGGACGGCGGAGGGGAGGCCCTCGGTCGGCGGGTCCGGGCGAGTCGGCGGCATCGCGGCAGCGTACCCTGTCGTCCATGGTCACGCCCGAGCCCACGAGCGCGATCGTCGCCAGGGTCCCCGTCCCACCCGCCCTCGAGCGCCTGAGGAGACGCTGGGACCTGGCGGCGGGCACCGGCGTGCCGGCGCACGTGACGATCCTCTTCCCGTTCCTGCCGGCCGAAGCGCTGCTGGCGGAGGTCCGTTGCGACCTCGCGGCGATCGCAGCCGCACAGCAACCCTTCGATGTCCGCTTCGAGCGGGTCGATCGGTTCCCGGGCGTGGTCTACGTGCCCCCTGAGCCCGCGACGCCGTTCATCCGCCTGACCGAGGCCTTCGCCGCCCGCTTTCCCGACTATCCGCCGTACGGGGGCGCGTTCGAGGTGATCATCCCGCACCTGACCGTCGCGGAATCCGCGGATGCACCGCTCGACGAGATCGCGGCTGCGGCCAGGCGTGCGCTCCCCTTCCGGCACCACGTCTCGACGCTCGAGGTGCTGGTCGAAAGCGGCGAAGGACGGTGGCGCACCCGCTGGCGGTTGCCGCTCGGGGTCAGACGGTGATGAGCTCTCGGTGCTCGCCCCACGTCACGCGGAGCCGGTCGCTGATCTCGCCGACCGTGGCGTAGGCGCGCACCGCCTCGAGGATCGGGGGCATCAGGTTGCCGTCACCGCGGGCGGTCGCCTCAAGCCGCTCCATCGCCGCGGTCCAGGCCTCGACCGAGCGCTCGGCACGGACCTGCCCGACCCGCTCGATCTGGCGGCGCTCGCCGTCGGGATCGATCTTGTGGAGCGGCGGCGTCGAGACCTCGTCGTCGCGGAAGCGGTTGACCCCGACCACGACCTGTTCGCCGGACTCGATCGCGCGCTGGACCTGGTACGCGGCCTCCTGGATCTGGCGCTGCTGGAAGCCACCCTCGATGGCCGCCAGCGTCCCGCCCATGGCCTCGATCTCATCGAGATAGGCCCACGCGGCCGCTTCCAGCTCGTTGGTCAGGCTCTCGACGTAGTACGAGCCGGCGAGCGGATCGGGCGTCTCCGTCACGCCCGCCTCGTGGGCGAGGATCTGCTGCGTCCGCAGGGCCAGGCGGGCCGCCTCTTCGGTCGGCAGCGCGAGCGCCTCGTCCCGCGAGTTCGTGTGCAGGCTCTGGGCGCCGCCGAGGACCGCGGCGAGCGCCTGGATCGTCGTCCGCACGACGTTGTTGTCGATCGATTGCGCGGTCAGGCTCGAGCCGGCGGTCTGGACGTGGAAACGGCAGACCATCGACCGCGGGTCCTTGGCGCCAAACCGCTCCTTCATGATCGTCGCCCACATCCGCCGGGCGACGCGGAACTTGGCAACCTCCTCGAACAGCTCCGACCAGGCCGCGAAGAAGAATGAGAGCCGGCCGGCGAAGGCATCGACATCGAGCCCACGGGCGACCGCCGCATCGACATAGGCGATCGCGTCGGCCAGGGTGAAGGCCAGTTCCTGGGCGGCCGTCGCCCCGGCTTCGCGCATGTGGTAGCCGGAGATCGAGATCGTGTTCCACTTGGGGAGCTCGGTCGCGCAGAACTCGAAGACGT
>JBDTNS010000300.1:0-2799 GCA_039933675.1 Chloroflexota bacterium | reverse complement strand
CGGTCTCGGTCGGGTCGTCCGTGTCCCGCGGCGGGCGTCGGTCACCCGGCCGCGCCGCGGGCGGCGGCGGTCAGGCCGGCCCGCGCAACGATCCCCGCCATCTCGTCGGGTTTGAGCGAGGCACCGCCGACGAGGGCGCCGTCGATCGACGGCTCGGCGAGGAATTCGGCGACGTTCGCGGAGGTGACGCTTCCACCGTAGAGCACCGGGACGTCGTCCGGGTCGCCACTCCGGGCAAGCCCGGCCAGCGATTCGCGGATCGCGGCGGCCATCGCAGCGGCGTCGCGGCCGCTGGCATTGCGTCCCGTCCCGATCGCCCAGACCGGCTCATAGGCGACGACGAGGCCCGCTGCTCGCAATGCCTCGCCCTCGTGGTCGCGGAGGGCACCTTCGAGCTGCCGCCGGACGACCGCCGCCTCGAGGCCATCCTCGCGTTGCTCGAGCTGTTCACCGACGCACAGGATCGGGCGCAGGCCGGCTTCGATTGCCCGGCCGAGCTTGCGACCGACGAGCTCGTCGGTTTCGCCCGCGTCGCGGCGGCGCTCCGAGTGGCCGACGATGACCCAGGTCGCAAGCCCGACGAGCATCGGCGCGGAGATCTCTCCGGTGTAGGCGCCCTGGAGCTCGTGGTGGACGTTCTGGGCGCCGATCCCGACGTCAGGGTCGGTCTCGGCGAGGGCGTCGCGGACCGTCGCCAGACTGACGAACGGCGGGCAGATGACCCGGGTCACGCCTGCGATACGGGTGCGCGCCGCGATCGTCCGGGCGAGTTGTCCCGCATCACCGGGTGTGGTGTGCATCTTCCAGTTGGCGGCCACGATGACGTCTCGCATCAGGGCATCATGCCAGAGCGGTCCGCCCCGAGGCTGGCGGGTCCGGCTCGAGGGTCGCGAGCCGTTCGAGCCGCTCGAGGGCGCGCTGGACCGCCGACCGGTGGATCTCGAGGCGTTCGGCCAGCTCGAGCAGGCTCGCCTCGGGGGTCTCGCGCCGAGCGGCGGCCACCAATCGGACGATGTACGGCAGGTCGGGGAGGCGCCCATCCGCCTCGAGGACGGCGATCGCGTCGAGCTGCCGGCCGGAGGCGCTGACCGCACGCTGGAGGTTCGCCGATTCGGCATTGAGCACGCGATTGAGCTCGCCCCGGAGGGCGCGCGAGACCTGCCGTGCCTCCACCTCGAGTAGCGCGCCGGTCGCCCCGATCCGGCGCAGGAAGGTCCCGACCGCCTCGCCGTTCTTTGACGTCACGACGCCACGTGCCCGGCGGATCCGCCACGAGACGGGCAGGCCGAATGCGCCGAGACGCTCGGCCAGGTCGGCCGCGGCGTCGGGCGCGACGACGAATTCGAGATGGGTTCGTCCGCCGGCCAGGCTGAGCGATCCACGCGACAGGAATCGGCCACGGAGCCACGCCGCCCGGCAGTGGTCGGCGGCGGACGTCCACGCGAACGCCGCACCTGCACTCCCCGCCCCGAGCCGCCGAAGGCGGTGCCCGAGGCGGCCGACCGACGCCTCGCGGCCCGTCGGTTCGGGACCGAGGCCGTCAACTTCGGCGACTCGATCGCACGCCCGCGACGGGTCGATGGCGGCCAGCTCGTCACGCAAGGCCGTGACGAGGTCGCGCTCGGAGCGGCTCATCTCAGGCGATGCCGGCGTCGCCGCGGTGCGTGCGGGCCACGTCAGGCACTCCGGCTCGTCGTCCGTCCGGGGCTCCGGCGCCGGATCCCGAGCTCGGCCTCGAAAGCCTTGATGATCGCAGCGGCCAGTCGCTGGGGCTCGTGGTGGTGGGCAAAGGCCGGGTTCACTACATCGTCGATGATGAGACGCGGGACCGGAGCCGCCGACGGCGGCCAGCGCAGCTTGACGGCATTCGGCGGGTCCTCGCCTGGCTCCGCGAAGCCCTCGATGGCGGCCACCCGGTCGTTCGCGATGACCATGTCGACGATGGTCGGGCTCGTGTGCGCCACGAGTGCATCGACGTGATCGGCCAGATCGAGACCGGCCGTCTCCCCGGTCTGCGTCGCGACATTGCAGACGTAGATGCACGGAGCGGTCGCCCGTTCGACCGCGTCGCGGATCGCCGGAATGAGCAGGCTCGGGAGAAGACTCGTATAGAGGCTTCCAGGCCCGAGCACGATCAGGTCGGCCTCGGCGATGGCGATGAGTGCGTCCTCGGACGGCGGGACGTCGTCCGGGGTCAGCCAGACTCGGTCGATCCCGGGGGCGCGCATGACCTGCGACTGGCCGTCGACGACTGAACCGTCGAGGAGGCGCGCGTGGAGCGTGAGCGGGATCGGCGAGACCGGGACAACCTGGCCGCGGACCGCGAGGATCCGGTTCATCAGCCGGATCCCGTCCTCGAAATCACCACCTTCGACGGCGGTCATCGCCGCGATCAGGAGGTTGCCGAGCGCGTGGCCGCCCAGCCCATGCGTCTCGCCGTCATCGCCAGCCGGGAAGCGGTACTGGAGCACCTCGCTCATGAGCGGCTCGGCGTCGGCCAGCGCGACGATGCAGTTCCGGATGTCACCGACCGGCGGGATCCCGAGCTCGGTCCGCAGGACGCCGGACGAGCCGCCGTCGTCGGCAACCGTGACGATCGCGGTCAGGTTGCTCGTGTGCTCCTTGAGGCCGCGAAGCAGCGTCGCGAGCCCGGTTCCCCCGCCGATCGCCACGATCCGCGGACCACGCGCGAGGAAGCGCTTCTGATAGATGAGCTCGACAAGCGGCTGTTCCGGGTCGGGCGCGCGAAGTGGGTCGGTCAGGACGTGGGCCATCCGGTATGCACCGACAACGACAAGG
>JBDTNS010000299.1:0-2814 GCA_039933675.1 Chloroflexota bacterium | reverse complement strand
CTTCTCGGATGTCTGGCGGTGATCCTCGCGATCGTGGTCGGCGCGCCGGTCTGGCCGGCGTGGCGCGCCGCCGGCAAGCCTCCTGCGACGACGCTGCGGGGAGCCGAGCTCTCCGGTCGCGCACGCCGCAGCCGTGCTCCCGGCGGGCCGTTCGGGCTGGGACTACGGCTTGCGACCGCGCGCCGCGGCCGGACCCTCGTCACCGCGCTCGTCGTCGGCGCCGCGACCGCGGTCGTTCTGCTGATGCTCGCGCTCGCGTCGTTCCTGCAGAGTCTCCAGGACGACCCCGATGCGATCGGCAAGCGCTACCAGCTGACCGCATCGCTTCCCCTGGATCGGGTCGGAGACGTCGAGGGGATCGACGGCGTCGCCGACGCCTCTCCACGGTATGAGCTGAACGCGCTCGATTCCTTCCAGCTCGACGAGACGATCGACGTCGTCGCCTACCCAGACGACCACACCGACTTCGAGGCCCCGCCGCTGGCGGAGGGAAGGCGGATCGAGAGCGCCGACGAGGCTGAGGTCGGCCGCGGGCTGGCGGACGCGCTCGGGCTGGAGGTCGGCGGCACGCTCGCGATGCAGCTCCCCTCCGGCCAGGAGGCGCAGTTCGCGGTCGTCGGGATCGTCCGGGCGATCGACAACGAGGGCCGCGTCGCCTACGTCCGGCCCGATCAGATCCTCGCCGCGGATCCCGGCGCCACCGCCCAGATCGCCGTGAAGCTGGACGACGACGCCGACGAGGGTGCGGTCAGATCGGCGCTCGTGGGCCTCGGCGCCGAGCCTCAGGACGCGGCCGGCACGACAACCCGCGACCAGCGCTTCCTCGGCACGCTCGCCGGCGTCCTTCGGGTCGTCGCCGGCGTGAACGGTCTGATCTCCCTGTTCATCCTCGTCCAGGCGCTGGCGGTCACGGCTTTGGAGCGACGACAAGCGCTCGCGGTGCTGCGGGCGGGCGGCGCGGGCCGCGGCACGATCACGGCGATCCTCGCCGGCGCCGCAGCAGCGGTTTTGATGCTCGCCGTGCCGCTCGGCTTCGCGCTCGAACGCTTCGTGCTCGGGCCGCTCGTCTCGCGACTCGCCGCGGGGTACGCAACTCCGGGCCTCGCGACGCCGGTGATCCAGGTCGTCCTGGTCGCGGTCGTCCTGGTCCTGCTCGGGCTCGGGGCCGCCTGGGAGGTTGCGCGCCGCTCCGAACGCGCGCCGATCCCGCTCGAGCTGAGGGGAGGCTGACGTGGAACGTCTCGATCGGTTTCGGATCGCCTTGGTCGCGCTTTCGCTGCTTGCGGCTGCCATCACGATCACCTTCCTGCTCGTCCGCGATAACGATGGCGAAGGCGCGGATCAGACCGTCACTTCGGCCTCGACCCTCGACGGCACCTGGGTCGACGCAGATGGCAACGGCACGATCGAGCGCGGTCCCGGCGAACCACTCGTCGACCGGACCGACCTCGCGCCCCCCGAGGAGGTGACGGCCGGCAGGACGCTGGCGACGCTGGTTCAGATCACCGACTCACACGTCCGCGACGAGGAGTCGCCGGCTCGCGCGTCGCTGCTCGATCGCGCCGACCCGGACCTGAACTCGACCTTCCGGCCGCAGGAGTCGCTCTCGCCGCAGGTGCTCGCCGCGACGGTGGCCTCGGCGAACGAGGTGAATCCCGATGCCGTCATCCTCACCGGTGACTTAATCGACAGCTCGCAGCGCAACGAGCTGGACGAGCTGATCGAGGTCCTCGACGGTGGGTCGGTCGATCCCGACTCCGGCGGCCCCGGCTACGACGGTCCGCAGGAGGGGACGAACCCTGACCCGTTCTTCTACCGCCCCGACGTCGACGCTCCCCGCCACCCGGGCCTGCTCGATGACGCCGAGGCGGCGTTCGACTCCCCCGGGCTCGACGCTCCCTGGTATCCGCTCGCCGGTAACCACGACCTTCTTGCACAGGGGGAGGTACCGCCAACCGCCGACCTCGGAAAGCTGGCGACTGGCGATCGTCTGCTCACGGGTCTGCGGAAGAGCCTGCGGATCCCACGCAGCGCCCTCCCCGACGATGACGCCGAGCTGCCCGACGAGGCGGGCCTGACCCCGGAGCTCGTCGACGCCGTCATCGGCTCCGGCCTTCCGGGCCCGACCCGGCAGGTCCCGGCGGACCCGCGTCGCGCCTACTCCACCCCGGAGCAGACCTTGGAGCGTCTGCGTCAGGCGAGCGGATCGGGCGGTCGCGCCGGCGATCCGTTGATGGATTACGCGTTCGATGTGGGCGAGGACGTCCGGGTGATCGGGCTCGACCTCGTCAACCGAGCCGGCGGATCGGGCGGTGTCGTCCCGCCCGGTCAGCCCGCCTTCCTGCGTCAGGAGCTCGCCCGAGCCGGCGACAAGCGGGTGATCGTGATGACGCATCAGCCAATCGACGGGTCCGCAGGCGGCGAGCGGCTGGTGGCGCTCCTCGACCGCAATCCCAACGTGATCGCCACCCTGAACGGCGACACGCACCGGAACTCGATCGAACCGCGGTCAACGGACGTGGGCGGCTATTGGCAGATCAGCACCTCCTCCCTCGCCGACTGGCCTCAGCAGTCGCGGGTCCTGCGGATCGTTGAGACCCCGGGGGGCACGGCGATCGAGACCTGGATGCTCGACGGCACCGGCTCCGGCCTCGCCGACACGGCCCGCGAGCTCTCCTACCTGGACGCCCAGGGAGGCCGCCCCCAAGAAGACGCCGGCGACCCGGGCGATCGCAACGCGCGGCTATTCCTGCCCTGATCAGGCGCCTCCAACAAATGGCCAGTTCGCCCGTTCCAGGAGTAAGCTGGCGAAAG
>JBDTNS010000298.1:0-2850 GCA_039933675.1 Chloroflexota bacterium | reverse complement strand
GAACAGGTCAGCCACGCGGTCGCGAACGGCTACTACGTCGGCACGATCAACCGGGTCGGCATCGAGGCAGACCTCGGTGAGGACGACTTCTACGGCCAGAGCTACTTCGTCGATCCGCGCGGCCAGTTCGTCGGCGAGCTCGGGAGCGCCCACGACGAGGAGCTTATCGTTCGCGACCTCGACCTCGACCGGATCACCGAGGTTCGCAACACCTGGCAGTTCTTCCGCGATCGCCGACCGGATGCATATTCGGATCTCACGCGACCGTAGGACGCGCTACCATCCGTCCGGCTCGGCCGTCTGGAGGAGGACGGCCGAGCCGCCTCTGTTCCGTGGAAGGCACGTGACATGCAGTTCGGCTTCACCCTCAAACCCGAGCACACCATCGAGCGCACGATCGCGCTGACGCGCCAGGCGGAGGCGGCCGGGTTCGACTACGGCTGGCTTTTCGACTCGCCCGTCCTGTGGCGCGAGCCATACGTCCTGCTGACGCTCATGGCCCAGGCGACGACCCGGCTGCGGCTGGGGACATGCGTGACCAACCCGTCGTCGCGTGAGCCGAGCGTGACCGCGTCGACGCTCGCCGTCCTCGACGAGGTCTCCGGCGGACGGATGGACCTCGGAATCGGGCGAGGCGACTCCGCGGTTCGGGTCCTGGGCAAGACACCCACGACGATGGCCACGCTCGAGGACGCCGTGGTCGCGATCAAGGCCCTCGTCGAGGGCCGTACGATCGAATACGAGGGCACAGAGCTCCAGCTGCCCTGGACCGGCCACTCGACGCTCCCCGTCTGGATCGCGGGCTATGGGCCAATGGCACTGAAGATGACCGGCCGGGTCGCCGACGGGTTGATCCTCCAGCTGGCCGACCCGGACCTCATTCGCTGGCTCGTCGGCCAGGTCCGCGATGCGGAAACGGCGGCCGGGCGCGCGCCGTCCTCGGTCAAGGTCCAGGCGGCGGCGGCCGCGTACGTCGGTCCTCGGGAGCTCGGCCGCGAGCGGACCCGCTGGTTCCCGGCGCTCGTCTCGAACCACGTGGTCGATCTCGTCAACAAGTACCCCCGCGAGCAGCTCCCGGCGACCCTGACCGGCTACGTTCGCGACCGTGCCGGCTACGACTATCTCCACCACGCCGAGGTGGGCTCGTCGAACGCGGCGTTCGTCGGCGACGAGGTGACCGACCGGTTCTGCATCCTCGGGTCGGCCGACGAGCACGTCGCCAAGCTTCGCGAGCTTGCCGCGGCCGGCGTCGACCAGTTCAACCTCTACCTGATGAACGGGGATGAGGAGGACCAGGTCGAGCTCTACGGGCGCCACGTCATCCCAGCCATGCGCAACGAGGAGAGATCGCATGAGCGTCGACGATGACCAGGTCGGTGACAGCACGGCACTCGAAGCCGTGACGAGCCTGTCCGCAATCCACGACACGCACCCCGTCGGCTGACGTCCTGGCTACAAGGTCCTGCTGGGCAATCGTCGCCGCGTCGGGGATGATGTCCGAGAAGGTGGCGCTGTGACGCCCCAGGCGGTCGGACGACCGCGAACCAGCCACAGGAGACCCCGTGATCCGACGACAGCGTGCGCGCGATCCGTTCTGGGACGACGGCGCCGGAGCTCGGCACGCGCAGCGGCGCCGCCGCGTCGAGGGCGCCCTCGCGTTCACCATCGCCGTCGCTGCCTGTGGCCTGACCGCGGCCATGTGGCTCAAGATGCTCGCCCCCTTCGCCGACCGCCTCGGCCTGGGCTGACGTTCGGGCGTCGTTCGCCCGCCACGTATCCGCGGCACCCCTCGCCATCCTGCGGCGTGCGACCGCCATCGCTACGATGGCCGTCCTGACGTGACCACCGTTCGGGCTAGGAGGGACCGATGCGCACGCTCATCAGCAACGGGACAATCGTCACCGCCGACGCCTCGTATGCCGCCGACGTTCTGATCGACGGCGAGACGATCGCCGCGATCGGGCGCGACCTGGCGGCCGGCGGCGCAACCGCGGACGAGTCGATCGATGCGACCGGGAAGTACGTCATCCCGGGCGGGATCGACGTCCATACCCACATGGAGCTGCCGTTCGGCGGGGCGTTCGCCAAGGACACGTTCGAGACAGGAACCCGTGCGGCGGCGTTCGGCGGGACGACCTCGATCGTCGACTTCGCGGTCCAGGCCAAGGGCCAGTCGCTGCGCGAGGGCCTCGACGCCTGGCGTGCCAAGGCCGAGGGCAACGCGGTCACCGATTACGGCTTCCACATGATCATGAGCGACGTCAACGACGCGACGCTCGCAGAAATGGACGGGCTGGTCGCCGAGGGGATCCCCGATTTCAAGCTCTTCACCGCCTACCCGGGCGTCCTTTACAGCGACGACGGGGCGATCTTCCGGGCGATGCAGCAGACCGCGAAGAACGGTGGGCTGATCATGATGCACGCCGAGAACGGGATGGCGATCGACGTCGTCGCCGCGCAGACCGTCGCCGCCGGCACGACCGATCCGATCGGCCACGCCCTTGCCCACAAGTCGATCTTCGAGGGCGAGGCGACGAACCGCGTGATCCGCCTGGCGGAGGCGGCCGGCGTCCCCGTCTACATCGTCCACCTGTCCGCGCGCGAGGCGCTCGACGCGGTCCGCGCCGCGCGCGACCGGGGGAGCCGGGTCTTCGCCGAGACCTGCCCGCAATACCTGTTCCTCTCCCTTGACGACATGGGCGGCGGGTTCGAGGGCGCCAAGTTCGTCTGTTCGCCGCCGCTGCGCTCGAAGGATCACTGGGACGAGCTGTGGACCGGGCTCATCAAGGACGACCTCCAGCTCGTCGCCACCGACCACTGCCCGTTCGACTTCCACGGCCAGAAGGAGCT
>JBDTNS010000297.1:0-2881 GCA_039933675.1 Chloroflexota bacterium | reverse complement strand
CCGTGTCAGCCCCCGCATGCGGGCTGTCACCCGCCGGGCGCGACCGGCGGGTGGAGGAAGCCGCCGAAGGTCGACGCGAACGTGCTGAAGCTTCCCGAATCGCCGCGATGGAGCGGGTGCTCGGCGTCCCATTGGACGGCAAAGCTCAGGACGACGTCGCTCGCATCGAGCCCGGATCCGTCCCCGAACCGAACCCCCGGCCGCAGGGTGCAGGTCCAGACGGTCAGCGACGGGTCGGGCTCGCAGCCGCGAGCGAGCGAGGGGAGCGGCGTCGCGCCGGTCGGGTCGAACGCATAGAGCGTGTCCATGACCTGGGCGCACACGAGCTTCGCGACCGGGTCGGTCTCGTCCGCGCAGTAGAGGCCGGGCGGTTCGCGCGTCGTTGACCAGACGAACTGACGCCGGTCGCCCGGGGCCATCAAGGCGAAGCGCTCGAGGCCGAGCGCGGAGGCGCCGGCACCGACGACGTCGGCGCGGAATGCGGCGGCCGACCCGCTGTACGCGACGGGGATCAGCGGGACGTGCGTCCGGATCGCGGCGTTGGCCTTGCCGTAGGCGACTTCGCGCTTGTCCGGGTCCGCGGTCGATCGGCCCGACGCGAGCGCCTTGCCGATGTCGGTGAACGGCGGCCCGAACTCGGGTGGTGCTCCTGGCCCGAAGCGCGGGTCGAGGAAGGCCGTCGCATCCGGGATGGCCGCCGTCCGCTCCAGGATGTGGATCCCGGCGAGCCCGCCGGCCTCAGCGTCGGCGAAGAACGTCTCCGGGGGCGCGATCGTGAGCATCGCCCGGATCCCGAGATTGGCGAGCAGCTGGGTCTGGAGCTCGCCGACGACCGCGGCCGGGTCGGGGAGCGAGGGGCGCGGCGTCGCGTTGTACTCAATTGTCGTGTCGAACCCGTTTGGGAAGCCGGCGGCGGTCAGCATCTCCCGCGCCAGGGTTGGGTCGGAGTCATACCAGCCGGCCCCGGCGCAACCGTGCGGGACAGCGCAGGGTGTGTAGTGCGAGGCGAGCAGCGAGCCGGCGGGGAAGCCGGCATCGACGATGCGCTGGCGGTCGAGCCCGATGGCGACTGCCTGGCGGACCTTCTCGTTGCTGAACGGCGGAACGCCGGTCTTGAAGCCGAGATAGGCGATGTTCAGCCCGGATCGCGGCGCCAGCGTGAGGCCGACGTCGTCGGTCACGGACTGCAGGTCGTTCGGGGCGATGTCGGCGACGCCATCGACCGTTCCGTCCTGGAGCTCCTTAACCTGCTGCGACGAATTGGCGAGCCAGCGGACGATGACGCGCTCGTTCTTCGCCGGCGCGCCCCAGTACGCCTCGTTGCGCGCGAGGCTCACCTCGGAACCGTGGTCCCAGCTCTCGAGGCGATACGGCCCCGTGCCGTTCATCTGGGTCACGATCTGTGCCGGCCCACCGGCCGCGGTGGTGACGTGGCTCTTGAGCCAGCCCGAATCGTTGATCGAGAACGCCGGCTGCGCGATCTGTGCCAGGAACGCGACGTCCGGCGAGCAGAGCTCGAAGACGATGGTCGTCGCATTGGGCGCGCTGATCCGCTTGAGATTCCCGCTGTAGGCGGCATGCGTCGGGTCCGGCTGCGCGGCCTCACCGCAGGGAGCGTCGCCGGTCGGCGGCCACGCGCTCTTCGCGAAAGGCGCGAGGCTCGGGCGGGCGGCGATTGACGGCCGCACCGAGGACGGCGCGATCGTCGTGATCGGGTCGATCGGGCTGCCGCACGCGACCGCCAGCAGCGCCACGACGACGACGAGGCGTCCGGCGGCGCCCGGCGTCCGGCGGCGATGTGCTGCAGTCAACCTCGCGGACGCTCCTGACGTTCCCTGCTCGGGCTGGATGCGGCTGCCCCACGGGCGGCCGCTTGAGCGTCCGGAGCCTAGCATCCGAGCGCGGAGATCGTGGCCGGCCGAACCCATCGCGTATGCTCCGAAGCGTGCAGACCCTCAAGATCGCACTCGCCCAGATCGCTCCGCGGATCGGCTCGCTCGAGGTCAATCTCGCCACGCACCACGACCTCCTCGGTCAAGCCCGCCGCCAGGGCGCCGACCTCGTCGTGTTCCCGGAACTGGGACTCACCGGCTACCAGCTCCAGGATCTCGCGTCCGAGGTGGCGATGCGGCTCGACGATCCGCGGCTGACCGAGCTGGCCGGCGCGACCCGGGGTCTCTCCGCGATCGTCTCATTCGTTGAGGAATCCGCCGACCACCGGCTCTTCATCGCGGCGGCCCTGCTCGAGGACGGCGAGATCCGGCACGTCCACCGCAAGGTCTTCCTGCCGACCTACGGCCTCTTCGACGAGCGTCGCTTCTTCGCGGCCGGCGATCTGCTGCGAGCGGTCCCGTCGCGGCTTGGAGTAGGGCTCGGGATCGCGATCTGCGAGGACTTCTGGCATCTCCCGGTCCCGCAGCTTCTTGCCCTCGATGGCGCCCAGATCCTCGTCAACGTCTCGTCGTCGCCGGGTCGCGACCTGGCCGCGATCAATGAGGCAGGTATAGGGACCGCCACCTCGTGGCGGACCCTGATGCGGACATACGCCCAGCTGACGACCTCGTTCGTCGTCTTCTGCAACCGGGTCGGTGTCGACGAGTCGATCTCGTTCTGGGGCGGGTCGGAGGTGATCGGCCCGAACGGGCAGGCGGTCTTCAGCGCCCCCCTCTATGACGAGGGCCTGTTCGTGGTCGAGATCTCGCCGGCCGAGATCCGGCGCGAGCGGATCGCCCTCCCGCTCCTGCGCGATGAACGCCTCGAACTCGAGGTGCGCGAGCTCAATCGAATCATCGCCGAGCGATCCGGCCAGGCGCTCGACTCGACCTCAGAACCCGGCGCCGAGCCGGGTTTCGACCTCCAGCCGGGCGAGCGGCCGTCGCTC
>JBDTNS010000296.1:0-2888 GCA_039933675.1 Chloroflexota bacterium | reverse complement strand
CGAGCCGCGCGCGCAAGAAGCTCGACAAGGCGCTCCACGAGCTGACCACCAAGGGCGATCGCAACCCCGGCCGCCTCAAGGTCGCCGAGCAGGCCGTCGGCCAGGCCCAGATCGCACTCGACCAGGGCGAGCTCGCGCTGGCCCAGCTCGAGCGCGACCGCGACATCCTGTCGACCGCCCGCGACCGGCGGGCCGACGCGGACGCCGCCCTCGCCGAGCGTCGCAGCCTGCTCGAGAAGGCCCGCCAGGCCGAGCGCATCTCCGCCGAGCGCGACGTCGCCACCGAGCGCTACGAACGGAACCGCCAGGCGGTCGAGATCGTGAGTGAGATCCAGGGTCTTGCCACGACGCATCCATCGGCCAATGCGCTGCCGGTCCTGCGCGCCGGCGTCGAGCGCCTGCGCGGTCTCGACGGGCACATCCGCGAACTGCGCGCGGCCCTCTCCAACGAGGTCGAGGTTCAGTTCGAGGTTGCCCCGGAACCCACCTGGCGGCCGCTTTCACGTGTCGCGATCGGGCTCGTCGTGCTCGGGATCATCCTCGCCGCCGGGCCGGTCGTCACGAAGTTCCTCGGTATCGCCGATCTCGCGATCCTGCAGGGGCTCGGGGCGGTCGTCGCGGTCGTCGGGGTTGTGCTCGCCGGCGTCGCCCTGTGGCTTCGTCGCAGCGTCAAGTACCAGACCCAGCTCCGCGACATCGAGATCGACCGGCGTCTGCGCGGCCGCTCGGAGATGGAGGCCGACCTCGTCGACTCGGTCGCGAGGTCGGAGGCGCAGCTCGGGGCGCTGGGGCTGACCGACCTGGCGGAGGCGGAGAATCTGCTCGGTCGCGAGGAGGCCCACGTCGCCCAGATCGAGCTGCTGGCCGCGCAGCTCGAAGGGCTCGTCGGCAAGGTTCCGGCCGACACGCTGCCGGCACTGCGCGACGCGGCCGCACTCGAGATCTCGCAGAAGACGAGCGCGCTCGAGGCGCTCGGGCCGATCGCCAAGGAGCCGCGGGCCCGCGAGCGGCTCGAGGTCGAGGTCAAGGATCAGGAAGGCGCCCTCGAACGCGCCCGCGACGACGAGGCCAACGCACGCGCCCGGGTCGAGGCGAACGGCGTCGATGCCGAGCAGGTCGCCGGCCAGGCCGAGCGACTCGCCGCCTGGCGCGAGCAGCTGACCGCCGCGCAACGCCGTCAACGGGTCTTCGCCGCGACGCTCGAGGCGATCGACCGCGCCGAGGTGGCGACGATGAAGACCGCGACGCGCTACCTCGAATCGCACATGGTGCGCGACCTCGCGACCGTGACCGGCGGTCGCTATCGCCGGGTTCGCGTCGATGACAAGACTCTCGACATCGAGGTCCACGCCCCGGAGAAGGACGGCTGGGTCCACGTCTCCTCGCTCAGCCAGGGCACGCTCGATCTCGTCTTCCTCGTGGCACGGCTCGGGCTCGTTCGCCTCGTCACCGGCGATCGCCGGCCGCCGCTCATCTTCGACGATCCGTTCGTGACGCTCGACGATGCGCGCGCAGCCCGCGCGCTGGGGCTGCTCAAGAGCGTCGCCGCGGACTTCCAGGTCATCTACCTGACGACCTCGGACCGCTACGACGAGGCCGCCGACGCCGTCGTCGTCCTCGACGGTCCCACCAGCGTGGACACCGGGGCAGGATCGACCGGTGGCACGCCCGCCGGCGCCGGCGCCACTGCCGGATCGCCGGTCGCCCCGGCTGCCACGGCCACGACCAACCGGCCTCGCACCTGATCGAATTCGGCGGCGCGGGGACCGCAACGGTCGTCCTCGGCCTCGTCTCGGCGGTTGCCTGGGGCTCGGGTGATTTCGGCGGCGGGCTGCTGACCCGTCGGACGGCACTCTTCGGGGTCGTCCTCGGCTCCCAGCTTGTCGGAATGCTGGTCGCGCTCGGCTTGGCGATCGTCACCGGCGAGACCGCGCCGCTCCCCGCCGATCTGGCTTGGAGCGTCGTCGGCGGGCTCACCGGCGGGATCGGGATCACCGCGCTCTATCACGGCCTGGCGGTTGGCCGGATGGGGATCGTCGCGCCGGTGACCGGGGTCATCGCGGCGCTCATCCCGGTCGTCGCGGGGATCGTCGTGGAGGGCGTCCCGGACCGCCTCGTCCTCGTCGGGATCGGGCTGGCGATCGCCGCGGTCGTGCTCGTTTCGCGCGTCCGGGACGAAGGGAGCGGGCCCTCCGGCCTCGGGTTCGCGCTCGTGGCCGGCGTCACGATCGGCGCCTTCAGCGTCGCCGTCGCCCAGCTCAGCGACGGCCACGCGTTCGGACCGCTCGTCGCGATCCGGGGGACCGAGGCGCTCATGGTCGCCGGCGTGGTCGTCGCGACCCGCTCGGCCTGGCGACCGGAACGGCGCCTCGTGCCCCCGATAGCTGCGGTAGGCGTCCTCGACATGATCGGCAACGGTGCATTCATCCTCGCGATCCAGAGCGGCGCGCTCGCAGTCGCGGCCGTCCTCTCCTCGCTCTACCCGGTCACGACCGTGCTCCTTGCCGCCGTCGTCCTGCGCGATCGCGTGGCGCGGGTCCACGCGATCGGCATCGCGCTGGCGGTGGCGGCGATTGCGTGCATCGCGATCGGGTCGAATTACGGCGGCTGACGACCTGCCGAGAGGCTGACGACCTGCCGGCCGCCCCGACCAACTAGACTCCCGACCATGACTGACCGTCCGACCGAGAACGCCATCGAGCCCGTCTGGCTCATCGAGGCCACCTGCGCCCCCGACGCGGCCGAAACGCGAATCCCGTTGCGCGCCCGCCACCTCGCCCGTCTCGCCGAGCTCCAGGCAGCCGGCGTCGTCATCGAGGCGGGCGCGTTCGCGGACGTCTCGGCATCGATCATCATCGTGCGCGCCGCTGACGAGGCGGTGGCGCTCG
>JBDTNS010000295.1:0-2896 GCA_039933675.1 Chloroflexota bacterium | reverse complement strand
CGACGAGCTCGTCGGCGTCACCCACGAGTGCGACTGGCCGCCCGAGGTCGTTGGCCTGCCGGTGATGACCCGGAACGCCCTCGACCTCGGCGGGGCGACGAGTCGCGAGATCCATCGCCGGGTCGACGACGCCGTCCACGGCGGATCGGCGATCTATCACCTCGACGAGGACGCCCTCGCGGCGGCCGACGCCGACCTGATCCTGACCCAGGAGCTGTGCACCGTCTGCGCGGTCGGCTATCGCGAGGTCAGCGACACGGTCCGGGCCCTGGAGCTGGGCTCAACCGTGATCTCGCTCGAGCCGATCTCCGTCGAGGGCATCCTGAACACGATCGCGACGGTCGGGGCGATGGCCGAAGCGGAGGACGCCGCGGTCGATCTCGTGGAGAGCCTCCGGGGCCGTCTCGGCGCGATCGAGGCGAAGGCCCAGGAACGGCGCGAAGGCGGGTTCGCCGGGCCGCGCGTGGTAGGGCTTGAGTGGCTCGATCCACCGTTCAGCGTCGGCCACTGGGTGCCCGACCAGATCCGGCGTGCCGGCGGCTGGGACGTCCTCGGCCAGGACGGCAGCCCGGCCCGGCCAACGACCTGGGACGCGGTCGCCGACGTCGATCCGGATCTCCTGCTCGTCATGCCGTGCGGCTACCACCTGGGCGAGACGGTCGAGGAGTGGAGGCGAACGCCGCGACCGACGTGGATCGACGAGCTCACGGCGGTCAAGCGCGGCCACCTGATCGCGCTTGACGGCTCGTCGTACTTCTCGCGGCCGGGCCCGCGCGTCGTCGACGGGATCGAGATGCTCGCCGGGATCTTCGATCCGGAGGCGTTCCAGGACATCTTGCCGGCCGACGGCTGGACGCAGCTCTCCTGACCGTGGCCCAGCCGAGGGCGACCGTGCCGCAGCCGACCTTCGCCTGCCTCTGGTGCGGGCAATCGTGGACGGTACGCGGTCCCGACGACCTCGAAGGCTGGGCAAAGCTCTGTCCGGACTGCCTCGGCAAGGCGGGCGACAACGAATTTCTCCGGTTTCGCCTCCGGGCGGCGCTCGCGGCCAGGGCGGCAGCGGCGGCCCCCAGCGCGCCGATCCCCAGCGCGCCTGTCCCCAACGCGCCTGTCCCGAGCACGTCTGTCCCGAGCGCGCCTCCTGCCCCGGCAGCCGCGCCTGTTCGGTCGTTCCCCTCGGCGCCGTCCCTGGTCGGCCCATCCGATCCGGACCTCATCGCCTACTACGACGCCCGCGCCCCGGAGTACGACGACTGGTACCTCCGTCGCGGCCGCTACGAGCACGGCCCGATCCACGACGCGGCCTGGAACGCCGAGCTGGATGCGGCCGGACGCTGGCTCGACGGGCTGCCGATCCAGGGCCGGATCGCCGAGCTTGCCGCGGGCACCGGCTGGTGGTCGCCGCTCCTTGCATCCAAGGCGAGCGAGCTCTGGATGTACGACGCCGCCCCGTCGCCGCTCGAGAGAGCCCGCAGCCGGTTAGTGGCCCACGGCCTCCGGGCCCATCTCCACGTCCGCGACGCGTGGGCCGAGCCGGACGCTGACGCGGCCCCGGTCGATGCGCTGTTCGCCGGTTTCTGGCTCAGCCACGTTGAACGCGACCGGACGAGCGCGTTCCTCGATCTCGCGGCCCGCTGGCTGGCACCCGGCGGGCGGATCGCGCTGCTCGACTCGCTGCCGGATCCCCGCTCCAGCGCCGCCGACCATCCCGCGCCTGCCGACGACCGATCGATCAGGCGCCTGAACGACGGTCGCATGTTCGACATCGTCAAGGTGTACCGGACGACCGACGACATCGCGGCCGCGCTCACGGACGCCGGCTTCCGCGACGTGGAGGTCACGACGACCGGTCGCTTCTTTCTCCAGGCGACCGCGACCCGCGGCTGACGCGCTCGTTGCGCGTGACGGCGCGCCGCCGAGCCAGGTCGTCCCCGCCGGGAATCGCGTGCGATACTCGCCCAGATGACGCCACTCAGCGGAACGACCATCGCGACCGTCGGTTCCGGGGTGATGGCCGAGGCGATGATTGCCGGCCTGCTCCGGGGCGAGCTCGTCTCGCCCGACCAGATCGTCGCCAGCCATCCCCGGTCGGAGCGGCGCGACCACCTCCGATCCGAGTATGCGATCCGCGTCGTCGCTGACAACCTCGAGGCGATCGAGGGCGCCGACGTCGTCCTCCTCGGGATCAAGCCCCAGATGCTCGCCCGCGTCGGCCGCGAGATCGGGCCCCACCTGAAGCGCGGCCAGGTCGTCCTGTCGGTCCTCGCCGGCGCCACGACGGCCGCCCTGACCGGGACCCTCGGCCATGACCAGGTGATCCGGGCGATGCCGAACACGCCGGCTCGCCTCGGCAAGGGCGTGACCGTCTGGTACCCCACGCCCGAGACGACGCCCGATCAGCGCGAACAGGCGGCCGCCCTCCTCGGCGCGCTCGGCACCCAGATCGAGGTCGACGACGAGAAGATGGTCGCGATGGCGACGGCCGTGTCGGGCACCGGTCCGACCTATGTCTTCCTGTTCATGGAGGCGCTGATCGACGCCGCCGTCCATCTCGGATTCCCGCGCCACGTCGCCCACGACCTCGTCGTCGAGACGGTCGAGGGCAGCGTGCTGTTCGCCAAGCAGTCGCAGATGCACCCGGCCGAGCTCCGGAACATGGTCACGTCGCCTGGCGGGACCTCCGCCGCGGCTCTCCACGAGCTCGAATCCGGGCGCCTCCGGACGGTCCTGTCCGAGGCGGTCTGGGCCGCGTTCCGGCGGACGAACGAGCTCGGCGAGCAGCTCGAGGCGAGCGTCGGCAGTCCCCCCCGAACGCCGCCCGGGACAACGTCTGGGAGTCCGAAGCGGCCGTGACCGCGCCGGTCGCGCATCTTCCCGTCGACCTTCGGCGGGACCC
>JBDTNS010000294.1:0-2923 GCA_039933675.1 Chloroflexota bacterium | reverse complement strand
CCGATCCCGATCCGGGCGATCAGGGCGAGGATGATGTCCTTCGCACCGACCCCGGGCGTGAGCTGGCCGTCGACGCAGACCTCATACGTCTTCGGGTCGCGCTGGAGGAGCGTCTGGGTGGCGAGGACCATCTCCACCTCGCTCGTCCCGATCCCGAATGCAAGCGCTCCAAAGGCGCCGTGCGTACTCGTGTGGGAGTCGCCGCAGACGATCGTCATCCCCGGCTGCGTCAGGCCCAGCTGCGGTCCGATGACGTGGACGATGCCCTGCCCAGGGTCGCCGATGCCATGCATCGGGATCCCGAACTCGGCGCAGTTGGTCTCGAGCTGCTGGACCTGCGCCGCCGCCATCGCGTCGAGGAAGGGAAGGCTGCGGTCGGTTGTCGGGATCGAGTGATCGGCGGTGGCGACCGTCTGGCCCGGCCGGCGGACCCCGATCCCGCGGGCTCGCAGCCCCGAGAACGCCTGCGGACTCGTCACTTCATGGACGAGGTGGAGGTCGACGGCCAGGACCGCCGGGGCCCCCGCGTCCTGGGTCACGACGTGGTCGGACCAGATCTTTTCGACGATCGTGCAGGGTGCGCTGGCGCTCATGCGCCGAGCGTACCAGAGGGGCCCGACGACGGCCCGGACACGGAAGAAGCGGCCCGAAGGCCGCTTCTCATCAAGTCGTCGCGCGGGTCGGCGGCGACCCGGCTCGAGCTCAGTCCCAGCGCAGGCCCGCGTGGGGTCCCGGCAGCTGGATTTCGTCCTGTGGCGGCGCCGCGATGGACGTCGATGTTCGGCGAGCTAGTGCCACTTGAGTCCTGCGCTGAGGGAGAGGGCCATCGTCGCCAGCAGCGAGACGGCCATGATGAAACGCTTCACATTCGCCTGCATTGCATCACCTCACAGATCGACACGGCGATGGACGCCGGCAACCGGACGGTCCTCCGATCGGGTTTGCCGCCGGCTGTCGTTCATTCGCGGAGCGAACGTCGCTCCTGACCCGAACGTTGCGGCCCGCGAGCCGATGGGACCATGCGCTTGTAGTACCACTCGGCCACCCCAGTAGGGTCAGTGCGCGAACGCACCAGGCCAAGCACTCCGGCGGGTTCGGCTTCGGGCGCAGCCGTTCGTCCTGGCGGGGCGGGGTACGACGGTGCCCGTCCGCGGCGTGCCGTTCCGGGATATAACCGACGCCTGACCGATCGGGCACGCCCACCCCAGCTCGCCGCCCACGCACACGCACCGCATCTTCATCACATGCCCGCCCTTGGGAGCCAGGCTATCTACGACGACAGGGCCCCGGACACGCTGCTCGGCGAGTCGACCAACCTTCGACTCGTGCGGCTCCGCCTCTTCCTCGCGCTCGTCACGATGTTCGCGATCCCGATCGCGATCGCGGCGCCCGTGATCTACGGGCTGGCCTGGGGTTTCGGGACCTCACTGGTTATCCCGACCCTCGGCCTCGTCGGGATCGCAGTCCTCCTGGGGAGCCTCACCGTCTGGCTCGCGCGCCGCGTCCTCGAACCGGCCGAACGCCTCGAGGAGGCTCGGCGGATCCTCGAGGATGCCTACGACCGCGCCCGATCCGAGGCGCTCCGCGACAGCCTGACCGGGCTCGGCAACCACCGCGCCTTCCAGGAGGAGATGGAGCGGCAGTGGGCGACCGCCGTCCGCGGGAGCCGACCAGTCGCGCTCGCGATCCTCGACCTCGACGACTTCAAGCTGATCAACGATGGGCGCGGCCACGCGGTCGGCGACCGCCTCCTCCAGCACGCGGCCACGACGATCGCCACCTACCTGCGTCGGACCGACCGGGCGTTCCGGGTTGGTGGCGACGAGTTCGCGATCATCCTGCCGGGCACCGATGCCGATCAGGCCCAGGTGACGGTTCGGCGGCTGCTGGCCGCCTGCCTCGAGTCCGGCAGCGACCCGCGTGATTCGATGGCCGTCTCGTTCTCGGCCGGGGTCAGCGCGATCCCGGGCCAGGCGCGCGACCGCGACTCGCTCTACAGCCAGAGCGAGGCCGCGCTGTTCTGGGGCAAGCACCACGGCCGGACCTGCGTGACGACGTACGATCCCGAGGCGCACGACGGCCCGGTCGGTTCGCGGCCACCAGCCGAGCTGTCCGGCCTCGTGGCCCGGATCGCGGCCACCGGTGCGATCCGCGCGGTCTTCCAACCGATCTACGACCTGACGACCGGCGTGCCTCGCGGGTTCGAGGGGCTCGTCCGCCCGCTCGCCGACAGCGGCTTCACCGATCCGGGCTCGATGTTCGAGGCGGCCGAGGCGGCCGGCCGGACGGCCGAGCTCGACATCGCCTGCCTGAACACCGTGATGGAAACCGCTGCGCGGCTGCGGCTCCCCGGTTCACTCACCGTCAACGTCTCGCCCCGGACGCTCGAGACCGACGAGTTCAGCGTTCATGCGCTGCTGCGGATGATCGCCCGGCACGGTCTGGATCCGCGCCACATCGTGCTCGAGCTGACCGAACGCGAAGCGGTCGAGGATGTCGCCCGCCTCCGCCGTGCGGTCGACGCCTGTCGCGTCGCCGGGATCCGGCTGGCCGCCGACGACGTCGGTGCCGGCAACGCCGGTCTGCGCCTGCTGAGCCAGCTCCGCTTCGACATCGTCAAGATCGACCTCTCGCTCGTCCAGCGCGGCGCGGTCCACGATGCCTCGCTCGAGGTGGTCCGGACGCTCCGCGACCTGGCCGATCGGTGGGGCGCGCTCGTGGTCGCCGAGGGGATCGAGACCCCGCAGCAGCTCGACATGGTGCGGTCGCTGGGGATCGGCGCCGGCCAGGGGTACCTGCTCGGCCGCCCGACCGACCGGCCGTCCACGGAACCGCTCGACCTGGAGAACCTCGGCAAGAGCGCCGAGTGGCTCATCGAGCGATTGCGGGCGATGCCGGCGTAGGTCCGGATGGCTCGAGGTGA
>JBDTNS010000293.1:0-2935 GCA_039933675.1 Chloroflexota bacterium | reverse complement strand
CGTTGCCGGGGATCGGGCTGGCGCTGACGATGACCGTGTCGCCCGGCTGGATCTCGACGAACCGGTGGTCGCGGTTGGCCATCCTGGCGAGGCCGGCCATCGGCTCCCCCTGCGCGCCGGTCGTAGCGATCACGAGCTTCGAATCCGGGTGATCCTTGATCTTGTCCTTGGGGACGATCATCGACGGGTCGTACTTGAGGTAGCCGAGGTCGGTCGCGATCCGGAAGTTCTGCTCCATCGAGCGGCCGATGACCGCGACGCTCCGCTTCATGTCGGCGGCGGCATCGAGCACCTGTTGGACGCGCGCGATGTTGCTCGCGAAGGTCGCCACGATGACGCGTCCGTCGAGCGGTTCCATGATCTCGCGGAAGGCCTCGCCGACCGTTCGCTCCGACGGCGTGTAGCCGGGGTTCTCCGCGCGCGTCGAGTCCGACAGGAGACAGAGCACGCCCTCCTGGCCCAGCCGGGCGAGGATCGCGAAGTCGGAGAGCTTGCCGTCGACCGGCGTGTGGTCGAACTTGAAGTCGCCGGTGTGGACGATCGTCCCGACCGGGGTCCGCAGCGCGATCCCCATCGCGTCCGGGATCGAGTGACCGACCCGGAACGGCATCACGTGAAACGCCCCGATGTCGATCTCGTCGCCGGGCTCGAGGGCGATCAGCGGGTTGTTGTGGAGCTTGTGCTCCTTGATCTTGTTGCCGAGCAAGCCGCGGGCGAGCGTCGAGGCATAGACCGGGACGCCCGGGAACTCGGGCAGGACATACGGCAGCGCGCCGACGTGGTCCTCGTGGGCATGGGTGATGAGGAACGCCTTGACGTTGGCGCGGCGCTCCTTGAGGTAGGTGATGTCAGGGATGACGAGGTCGATCCCGAACATCTCCTCGTCGGGGAACATCAGGCCGCAGTCGATGACGACGATCTCGTCGCGGTATTCGAAGACGTACATGTTCTTGCCGATCTCGCCCACCCCGCCGAGCGGGATGATGCGGAGCGGCGTATCAGTGGTTGGGGGCATGGGTGTCCTTGGCATGGTGGTTTAGAAGAGGGTCAGCTGTGGGGCCGGGTCGTCGGCGGTTTCGACGATCGCGGCGATTGTCTCGTTGTGGCTGGCAGTGCGTTCGGGTGGCGCGAGTTCCGGTGCGGGCTCATCAGCGAGACTAGTCGACCTCTCGCGACGGCGCCGGGCCTCGATGAGTGCGACCGGAACCATCGCGATGTCGGCGTAGCTCTCGCGTTCGATGGCGGGCGTCCGAAGCGCCGCTGCGGGGTGGTACATCGCGAACACGGTGGCATCTCGCGCGCCGGTCGCCGGATCCACCTGGCGGACCGAGCCATGCACCCGCGAGATCCTCGCGCCCGGCATGAACGTGCCCATCGAAAACCGCCCGAGCGTCACGATGACCGCGGGATCGAGGAGCTCGAGCTGACGCCGCAGGAACGGGGCGCAGGCCGCGATCTCGTCGGGCTGCGGGTCGCGGTTATCGGGCGGCCGACACTTCACGACGTTCGTGATGAAAACGTCCTCGCGGCGCCAGCCGATCGAGGCGAGCAGCTTGACGAGCAGGGTGCCGGCCCGACCGATGAACGGCCGGCCCTGCCGGTCCTCGTTGAATCCCGGTCCTTCACCGACGAACACGACCTCGGTCTCAAGGTCACCCTCGCCGGGCACGGCGCGTGTTCGCGTCTCGTGTAATCGGCAGTTCGTACAGGTCCGAACCTCGGCGGCGATGGCCTCGAACGCCGATCGGCGCTCGGCGTCGGTCACGCCGTGGCCCCAACGGCTCCATCCGCCCGTGGCGCAGCGTACGGACGTGCGCCACGCTCGCCGGCCGGCCGGATCCAGGCCCGCTCGCGGAGGAGCTCCGCCAGCGCGACAGCGTTTGTCGCCGCGCCCTTGCGCAAATTGTCGGAGACGACCCAGAACGCCAGCCCGCGATCGCCCGCAATCGAGACGTCGCGACGCACGCGCCCGACGAAGATCTCGTCCCGCCCGGCGGCCTCGGTTGCCAGCGGGTAGACGTGGTTCGCCGGATCGTCCTGGACGACGACGCCCGGGACCGCGGCGAACAGCTCGCGCGCCAGCTCGGGCGTGATCGGGTCGCGCGTCTCGACGTGGACCGCCTCGGAATGACTGACGAAAACCGGAATCCGGACGGCCGTGCACGAAATGCGCAGATCCGGGAGATCGAGGATCTTGCGGTTCTCGCTGACGACCTTCCACTCCTCCTTCGAGTAGCCGTTGGGGAGGAAGACGTCGATCTCGGGGAGCGCGTTGAAGGCGATCGGGTGCGGGTAGACGCTCGCGACGGGTGCCTGCCCCGACGCGTGGGCGCGGATCTGGCTCTCGAGCTCAGAAATGGCGTCGACGCCGGTCCCGGAGACGGACTGGTAGGTGTCGACGACGACCCGTTCGAGGCCGACCGCGTCGCGCAGCGCCATGAGCACCGGCGCGAGCTGCATCGTCGAGCAGTTCGGATTGGCGACGATTCCCGCATGGCCCTCGAGGTCGCCGGGGTTGACCTGGGAGACGACGAGCGGGACCGTCGGGTCCATCCGCCACGTTGCCGAGTTGTCGATGACCGTGGCGCCACGGGCAACCGCGGCCGGCGCCAGGTCTCTCGAGACGTCGCCACCGGCGGAGAAGAGGGCGATGTCGACGCCCTCAAAGGCCTCGGGGACGGCCTCGCCGATCTCGAGCGTCCTGCCCTCGATCGAGACGGTCCGCCCAGCCGAGCGTCCGGAGGCGAGCAAGCGGAGCTCGCCGACCGGGAACTCCCGCTCGTTGAGGATCTGGATCATCGTCCGACCGACGACGCCGGTGGCTCCGACGACGGCGACGGTGAGGGGTCTGACATTCATGGAAGGCACGGCTCCGGGCGTCCTGTCGCAGGGTCGGGCACGGCCGGAGTATAGCAGCGGGCCCCCGCCGGCCGGC
>JBDTNS010000292.1:0-2946 GCA_039933675.1 Chloroflexota bacterium | reverse complement strand
CGTCGTAGGCGAGCCCCAGCTCCTCGCGGACCGACAGGAAGAGCCGGCTGCTCATCCCGTCACCAAGGACAGCGTTGAGAACCGCGAGCGTCCAGCTGTCGGGGTGGTCGCGGGGCAGGGCCGGAACGCCGAGGCAGATCTGGGCCTGACTCGTCGCACGCTGGCCGGTCTTGATCCGCGGGCCGGCCGGCATCGCCGGCGCCGGAGCGAAGCCGGGGACGACCCCATTCCCCGACCCGAAGGCGGCCGCGGTGAGCGAGGTGGCCTCGTCGTGCGACAGGTCGCCCACGACGGCGACGACCGTGTTGGCCGGACGGTAGGCGCTCTGCCAGAACTCGCGGATCGCGGCCTCGGGAAGCGACAGGATGTCCGCCTCCTCGCCACAGATCTCGCGGCCCAGCGGGCCGTCGCCGAACATCGCGGTCTGGAACAGGATCTGGCAGTACTCCGAGGGATCGTCGAGGTACGAGCGGATCTCCTCGATGATGACCGTGCGCTCGCTCTTGATATCGGCGGCCTGGAGACGGGGCCGGACGATGAGCTCGCCGACGACGTCCATCGCGCGCTCCGCCTCGCGCCGCGGGACGCGGACCCAGTAGACGGTCGATTCGCGGTCCGTGGCGGCGTTGAACGAGCCACCGACACCCTCGATCGCCTCGCTGATTGCGCGGGTCGACGGATAGGCCTTGGTGCCCTTGAACGTGAGGTGCTCCATGAAATGGGCGACCCCGATCTGACCGGCGGTCTCGAGCCGGGAGCCGGCCAGGACGTAGGCGGCGATCGAGACCGAGCGCGCCGATGCGAGCCGGGCGCTGATCACGCGGGGTCCGCCTGGCAGCGCGGTCCGATCGAACATCCGAGCGATGGTACCGGAAAGCCGCGCTGGCACCGGCCGAGCCGCTCCGATGGCCCCGATTCGGGCTACACCGATGGCCTGCGCCATGGCTTATCCTTCGGGGCGACCGTTCCGGCCCGGGAACCGTGCGGCCTGCTCCTGGATCGCGCTGCCGAGCGCGCTGATGCCAACCCGTTCGGGCACGTCCGAGCGTTCGTTCGAGGAGGAGAATCCATGGTGACCACACGTCTCCGGCTGCTGTCGTTGCTGACGGCCGCCGTCGTCATCGCCGGGGCCTGTTCGAACACGCCGGCAGGTTCGGTCGGCGCGAGCGCGACTGCGCCAAGCGCCGGCGCGCCCAGTGCCGGTGCGCCGAGCGGGACCGCGCCGAGCAGCTCAACGGCGGCAAGCACCTGCACCGGGACCGGGACCGCGGCGGGCGGCGCCGAGCTCCAGATCCCCGATGTCGAGGCGGGCAAGTTCAACGTGGCCATGGTCCTGATCGGGCCGCACAACGACAACGGCTGGAGCCAGGCCCATTACGAGGGCCTCCAGTACCTGTGCGACAACATGCCGGATTCGCACATCGCGTATATCGAGCTCGTGCCCGAGGGCGCCGACTCCGAGCAGGTCTTCCGGAGCCTGTCGCGCAAGGGCTTCAACTTCATCATCGGCACCTCGTTCGGCTACATGGACCCGATGGCCGCCGTGGCCGAGGAGTTCCCGGACATCACCTATCTGCACCTGACCGGCTACAAGTCCAACGGCAAGAACTTCGGCAACTTCTTCGGCGCCATCGAGGACATGAAGTACCTGGCCGGGATGCTGGCCGGATCGCGCGCCAAGAAGGACGGCAACCCGAAGATCGGCTACATGGCCACCTTCCCGATCCCCGAGGAGCTGCGCCTCGGTAACGCGATCATGCTGGGCGTCAAGCAGACCTGCCCTGAATGCACGATGGACATCCGCTTCATCAACACCTGGCACGACCCGGTCAAGGAGCGTGACGCGGCGGCCTCGCTGTTCGATGCCGGCGCAGACGTGGTCTTCACCGGCGCGGATACCCCGGCCGTGGCCGACGTCGCCCAGGAGAAGGGCAAGTGGGCGGTCACCTACGACCACCCGAACTCGTGCACCGTCGAGCGCTGCCTCACGGCGCCGTACTGGATCTGGGGACCCGAATACGTCCGGATCGCCGAGCAGGTCAAGGCCAAGACGTACAAGGCCGGTTACGAGTACTTCGACGGCGACGCCAAGGCGATGGGCCTGGTCGGCTTCATGGACGGCCAGACAGTGACCAAGGGTGTCTCGGACCTCCCGGCAGCCGATGTCCAGAAGGTCAAGGACACCCTGGCCAAGATCCTGGCCGGCACGTTCGGCCGGTTCGACGTCTTCGCCGGACCGATCAAGGACAACACCGGCAAGCCGATCCTGGCCGCCGGCGCCAAGCTCGAGCAGTCCGACCTCGACCAGTTCCCGCCGGGCGCACCGAACAACGCCTGCAAGGTGTGCATGTACTGGTGGGGTGACGGGATCACCGTTCCGCTTCCCGTCCTCGGTTCCTAGGCGTCTTGTGGGACCCGAGGCGGTTGTCCGCGGGTCCCACATCGATCGACAGGTGCCGCCCTCGGTGACGTCACCCGCAGTCGCGCCCGTGCCCGCGCTGGAGGCGCACGGCATCGTCAAGGCCTTCCCCGGCATCGTCGCCAACGACGAGGTCGATTTCGACCTGCGATCCGGCGAGATTCACGCCCTGCTCGGCGAGAACGGCGCCGGCAAGAGCACGCTCATGAACGTCCTGGCTGGCCTCTACCAGCCGGACGCCGGGGAGATCCGGCTCGACGGCCGGCCGATCGCGTTCCGGTCACCGCGGGACGCGATCGCGGCCGGGCTCGGGATGGTCCACCAGCACTTCACCCTCGTCCCGTCGCAAACGGTGACCGAGAACATCCTGCTCGGCCTGGACCGGCCGCGGTTCCGGCTCCAGCCCGGCCGCTCGGAGGCCGAAGTCGGCCGGTTGGCCGCCCAGTTCGGACTGGCCGTGGACCCGGGAGCGAAGATCTGGCAGCTCTCGGTCGGCGAGCAGCAGCGGGTCGAGATCCTGAAGATGC
>JBDTNS010000291.1:0-2957 GCA_039933675.1 Chloroflexota bacterium | reverse complement strand
GCCGCCGCAGCGCCCGACGCGCTGATCGCGGGCCTCTCCCCGCCCGACGACGCGGCCGTCTACCGGATCAGCGCTGACCTCGCGATCATTGGCACCCTCGACTTCTTCCCGCCGCTCGTCGACGACCCCCGGACGTTTGGGGAGATCGCAGCGGCGAACGCGCTCTCCGACGTCTTCGCGATGGGCGGGCGCGTCCTGTTCGCGCTCTCGATCGCGGCATTCCCGGAGGAGCTTCCGCTCGACGTCATGACCGAGATCTTCGCGGGCGCCTCGTCGAAGGTTCGCGAGGCGGGCGGCACCCTCGCCGGCGGCCACACGATCCAGGACCCGGAGCCCAAGTACGGGCTGGCGGTCATCGGTGCGGCGCATCCGGATCGGCTCCTGCGCAAGGGCGGGGCACGGCCGGGCGATCGGCTCGTGCTGACGAAGCCGCTCGGGACCGGGATCCTCGTGTCGGGTTCGCGGCAGGGTCGGACGAGCGAGGCGGACCTGGCCGCCGCCATCGACGGCATGCGCCTGCTGAATCGGGCAGCCTCGGATGCCCTCGTCACGGCTGGGATCCGGGCCGCGACCGACGTGACCGGGTTCGGGCTGCTGGGTCACGGCCTGGAGATGGCCCGCGCCTCCGGAACACGATTCCTCTTCGAGGCGGATGGCCTGCCGCTCCTCGCCGGGGCGGGCGATCTGGCGGCGGCCGGGGTCGAGACGGGTGGTGCAGCGCACAACCGGCGCTTCGTGGCCGAGTCGCTCGAGGTCGGCGGCGATGTCCCGGCCGACCTGGTCACGCTGGCTCACGATCCGCAGACTTCGGGCGGGCTGCTCGCCGCGGTCGCGTCTGAGCGCGTCGCCGAACTGAACGATGCATTCGATGCGGCCGGCGTCGAGCGTTGGTGGATCGGCGCGGTCGAGCCGGAAGGCGCCCGTGGGCCTGGCGTCAGCCTGGGCTGACAGATGAAGGGTGGAGTCGGATATGCGTTCCTGGCCGGGCAAGATCGACGCCATAACGCTGTTCGTCGAGGATCTCGACGCCGCGAGGGCCTTCTACCAGGAGGTGTTCGGCCTGCCGGTGATGTTCGAGGACGACAACTCAGCGGTCTTCGAATTCGGCAACACGATCATCAACTTGCTTCGGACCACTGCGGCCCCCGAGCTCATCGCGCCCGAAGCGGTCGCGCCACCTGACGCGGGCTCTCGGGTCGTCCTCACGCTTCCCGTCGATGACGTCGACGCCATGTGCGCGGAGCTGGCCGCGCGCGGTGTGACACTGCTGAATGGCCCGATGGACCGGCCCTGGGGGATACGAACCGCCTGCTTCCGCGATCCGGGCGGCCACATCTGGGAAATCGGCGCGGAGATCGCGAAATAGGGCTCGGGAGGTGGCGGTCAAAACGCCGGAGCGACGGCCGGCAAGCCAGCAGCCCGAGCGGCGTCCGCGAGGCGCTCGTCGTAGGTCACGAACGCGTCGAGTTCGGCGCCAAGTGCGAGCGCCGACGCCACGTGGATGGCATCGAGCGTGCGGACGGTCGCCGGTTCAAGGCCGCCGGCTCGGTCTCCGACGATCGCGTCGCATTCGATGACCTCGATCGATCCGAGCACCCGCCGAAGGCGACCGGGGTCGTGCGCGCGGCGACGCACCGCGCGTGTGGTCTCGATGATTCCGATCCGGCTGGTCGCGATCCGATCGCTCTCCACGTACCAGCGCAACATCGCATCGGACCCTTCCTCCAGGACGACCAGCTTGACGATGGCCGAGGCATCGACATACGACAGTCGGGTCACCGCCCGTCCTCTTCGCGCATCTCGCGCAGGATCTCGCTCAGCGGCCGCCCCGGGATCGCCGGTGGAAGCGTCAGGTTGCGATGGTCGTACCGGGCGGGTGTCACGCGACCCTGGGCGATCAGCCGATCCAGGACGCCCATCTGATCCGGGAGGGTCGGACCGAGCGTCGCGACGGGTCGGCCGTGCTCGGTCACCTCAAAGGCTTCGCCGCGCTTGACCCGGTCGAGGTAGACAGACAAATTCTGGCGGAGTTCGCGGACTCCGACTCTCGCACGCGCCGCCTCCGTGTCGCTCATGTAGCACACGGTAGCACATTGGCTTGCCGACCTGGCGTCAGCGGGCGAGCAGGACGATGACCAGGACGACGAGTATCGCGATGATGCCGGCGAGCCCCCAGCCGACAGCCTTCAGGCGTCGAAGCTCATTGCGCAGGTGCGCGAGCTCCGGCTCGACCGCGGCGGGGCGGCTCGCCGGTTCAGCCGTCAGTCCGCCGCCGGACGGGGCAGGATCTGTCAGACCCATCCGGGCCAGCTGCCGATCGAGTCCCGGGTCGGGTGCCTGGTGAACCGCCTGGCGAGCGATCCGGGACAGCTCCGCTTCGGTCAGCTCTCGCGGCACCGCGGCCTTTGGCGACCACGGTCGGGTCGGGGGCACTTCGTCGTCCATCGCGACAAACCCTAGCAGGCGCGTATCCCGCCGCGCGGCCACAGCGTTGACGCGTCCGGCCGATTCGCTAGCGCGCTACACTCGCCACGTCGTCGAAACCGCAGGAGGCCACCCGTGGCGAAGCCCTACGTGAGACTGACCCAGCCCCTCGTGCGCGACACGAAGGGCGGCGAGCTTCGACCCGCGACCTGGGACGAAGCGCTCGATCGGACCGTCGCCGGGTTCAAGGCCGCGAAGGCGGCCCACGGACCCACGACATTCGGCACCTTCAGTTGCAGCAAGGCGACCAACGAGGTCAACTTCGCGGCCCAGAAGTTCAGCCGGGCGGTCCTGGGCAGCAACAACATCGACAGCTGCAACCGGACGTGACACGCCCCTAGCGTCGCCGGTCTGGCGACAGTGTTCGGTGCCGGGGGCGGCACGAATTCATACCGTGAAGTCGAAGAGACGGACCTGATCGTCCTGTGGGGCAGCAACGCCCGCGAGACGCATCCGATCTTCTTCCACCACCT
>JBDTNS010000290.1:0-2959 GCA_039933675.1 Chloroflexota bacterium | reverse complement strand
ATGCTCATCGAGCCGACCGAGACCGAGTCGGTCGAGACGCTCGACGCGTTCGCCGAGGCCCTCATCGCGATCGCCGCCGAGGCCGACGCATCGCCCGAGCTCGTCACCGACGCTCCCCATGATGCACCGGTGCGCCGTCTCGACGAGGCGAAGGCCGCGCGTCAGCCGAACCTCCGCTGGCGGCCGATGACCGGGGCCGAGACGCCGTGTCCGGACTGAATCACCGCGGATCACGCTCGGCACGAGCCGTACGAACGTTTGTTAGGCTGTCAGTTGACAGGCCGTGAAGCGCTGTGGATAGTACCGGCAGCGCACCGTTCCGACTCGTGCTGCTGCTGCTGCTCGCCCATCGACCGTATCGAGCGGGAGGCTTGATCCGGATCTCGGGAGATCAACAGCGACGCTGAATGTGCGAGCGAGACGGAAAGCGGGAGACATCGGGTAGCAAACCCGTTCGAAGGAGCATCCATGCACAAACGACTCTTGGGCATCTTGGCCAGCATCGCCGTCATCGTGGCGGCCTGCGGCGGTGCCGTAACCTCGACGGCGCCGTCGGCGCCGGCGGGATCCTCTTCGGCGTCGCAGTCGACGTCCTCGGGCGCCCCAGCCAGTGGCGCCCCCGCCGCGTCCGGCGACCTTGCGGCCCCGGCCGACCAGATTCTTCGGCTCTCGCTCGGTGCCGAGGACCCGGCCTCGCTCGACCCGTCCAAGGCGTCGACCAGCACCGACATCGGTGTCCTGCACGCCCTGGATCGCGGTCTGATCTACTTCGACAAGGATCAGAAGCCGGTCCCGGCGCTCGCGACAGAAATGCCGAAGATCTCGGCCGACCTGCTGACGTACACCTTCACGCTTCGTGACGCGAAGTACAGCAACAACGATCCGATCGTCGCGGGCGACATCGTCTACGCGTGGAAGCGACTGAGCGATCCCCGCACCGGCTCGACGTACGGGCATTCGTTCGACGTGGTCGCCGGCGCCGACGCCCTCTTCTCCCTCCCCAAGACGGCGACCGATGCGCAGATCGACGCCGCCCTCGCCAAGTTCGACGTGGCGGCCCCTGACGACCACACGTTCGTCGTGAAGCTGGCCCATCCGACCTCCTACTTCCTCGACCTCGTCGCCCTGTGGGGCGCGGATCCGATCCAGGAGAAGTGGGTCAAGACCCCGAACTTCACCGAGGCTGCGAACTACGTCAGCTCCGGCCCGTTCATGATGAAGTCATGGACGCACCAGGCCGAGCTCGTCCTCGTGCCGAACCCGAACTGGTACGGCCAGAAGCCGACCATCCAGGAGGTCCATTTCAAGATCGGTGGCGATCCGGCCGCCGACCAGGCCTCGTTCGAGGCCGGCGAGCTTGACATGCTGGCGGCTACCCCGGGGGACGTGCCGCGGATCAAGGCGGACGCGAAACTCGGGCCGCTTGTCGTGACCCAGCCGACCCTCATCACCGACTACTGGGGCTTCGGCACGGCCAAGGGCCCGACCGCCAACGTCCACCTGCGTCGCGCGCTCTCGATGGCGATCGACAAGGACACCATGCTCGCGACCGTCTCCGGCGGCCAGGGTGTGGTCGCCGGCAGCCCGATCCCGCCCGGCATGCCGGGACATCAGGCTGACATCGGCCTCAAGTTCGATGTCGCCGCGGCGAAGACGGAACTCGCCCAGGCCCTGACCGACCTCGGGACCAAGGACACGAACGGGGACGGCAAGATCGACGCTGCGGACCTCGGCGATCTATCGTTCGGCTTCAACACGAACGCCGGTCACGAAATCCCCTCGGCGTACATGCAGAACCAGTGGCGCACGAACCTCGGCATCCACAGCGTCCTGAGCGGTGAGACGTTCGACCAGTTCCTGGTCGATCGGCCGGCCGGCAAGTTCAGCCTCGCGCGAAACGCGTGGGGTGCGGACTATCCGCACCCGGACAACTTCCTGCGCGTGCTGTTCGCCACCGGGTCCGGCAACAACGACGAGCAGTTCAGCGACCCGGCCTATGACGCCCTGCTCGCGAAGGCCGGGAATGAACCCGATTTCGACAAGTCCATCGCGATCTACAATCAGGCTCAGGAACTCTTGGTCCAGGCCGCTCCGGCGGTCTTCACCCGCTGGCGCGTGAGCAACTACGAAGTTCGGCCGTGGGTCACCGGGTACCTTGGTACCGGCCAGGACTCGAACGTCATCGGCGACCTGTTCTTCGAGACCATCTCGATCCTGAAGCACTAGGCCGCACTCGGTCATCGAGCGCATTGGGGGTCGGACCACGTCCGACCCCCTGGCGACCCGGCCCCCCGAGCGCGGCGCGCTCCGAGGTCCGGGCCGCTCCCGCACCGGCGCCAACCGAATCACCGAGGTAGTTGAAGGGGATCTAGATGGCCGGCTACATGTTGCGGCGGTTCCTGTGGATCATCCCGGTCCTCTTCGTGGTCTCCCTGATCACCTTCGCGCTGATGCATTCCGTTCCAGGAGGACCGTGGGCCGCGGAGAAGGCGATCCCCGCCAGCCAGGTGGCACGCCTGAACGAGAAGTACGGCCTCGACCAGCCGGTCTACATCCAGTACGCGACGTGGGTCGGCAACCTCCTGCAGGGAAACCTCGGACCGTCCTACAAGTTCCAGGACCGCACCGTCAACGACATCGTCGGCGGAGGGGTCCTGACGACGGTCCAGCTCGGCCTGCAGGCCTTTTTGCTTGCCGTGCTCCTGGGCATCCCGCTCGGCGTGATCGCCGCCCTCGGTCACAATCGGTGGCCCGACTACCTGTCGACCGGGATCTCCGTGATCGGCATCTCCATGCCCAGTTTCGTCCTGGCGCTGCTGCTGATCATCCTGTTCTCCGTGACCTTCAGGTTATTGCCGACCGGAGGTTGGAAGGGTCCCGACACCTGGATTCTCCCGACGATCGCCCTGGCCGGCTTCCCGATCGCGGTCATTGCCCGCTACACCCGCGCCTCGATGCT
>JBDTNS010000289.1:0-3004 GCA_039933675.1 Chloroflexota bacterium | reverse complement strand
TGATCTGCTGGACGCTCGGCATCACCGAGCACCACAACGCGGTCGACAACGTCCTCGCCCTGATCGACCTCGTCCTGCTGACCGGCCACATCGGGCGCTATGGCAGCGGCGTCAACCCGCTGCGCGGCCAGAACAACGTCCAGGGTGGCGGCGACATGGGTGCGCTCCCCGACCGCCTCCCGGGCTTCCAGCACGTGGAGAACGACGCGCTCCGCGCCACGTTCGATGCCGAGTGGGGCGTCCCGGTGCCGCCGAAGCGTGGCTGGCACCTGTCAGGGATGTTCGAGGCCATGGAGCGTGGCGACCTGACCGCGGTCTACTGCATCGGCGAGAACCCGGTCCAGTCCGAGGCGGATCAGAAGAAGGCGATCCACCTCCTGAGCGGCCTCGAATTCCTCGTCGTCCAGGACCTCTTCCTCACCAAGACCGCTGAGCTCGCCGACGTCGTCCTGCCGGCCACCGCGGCGTGGGCGGAGTCAGAGGGGACGGTCACCAACTCCGAGCGGCGCGTCCAGCGGGTCCGCAAGGCGGTCGAGCCGCCACCGGGCGCCCGCGACGACCTGGCGATCGTCTTCGAGCTTGCGAACCGGATGGGCGCGGCGTGGGGCGAGCCCGATCCCGAAGCGGTCTGGGACGAGGTTCGGCGCCTGTCGCCCGTGCATGCCGGGATGAGCTATGCGCGCCTCGAGGAGCTCGGTGGACTCCAGTGGCCGTGCTATGACCTCGATCATCCCGGTGAGCTCTTCCTCCATTCGCGGCTGTGGGAGGACCCGGTGCCTGGCAATCGCGTGCCGTTCGTGGCGGTCGATCACGACCCGCCGGTCGACAAGCTGACGCCCGACTACCCGATCCGCCTGACGACCGGTCGCCGGCTCGACTCGTACAACACGGGCGTCCAGACGGCCGGCTACACCTCGCCGCTCCGACGGGGCGAGAGCCTGGACACGAGCCCCGAGGACGCGGCGACGTATGGCCTGGCCGACGGCGAGCTCGTGCGGGTCGTCTCGCGTCGCGGCCAGGTCGAGGTGCCGGTCCGGATTGATCCGTCACTCCGCCCCGGCCTAACATTCATGACGATGCACTTCCAGGACGAGGTCGCGGTCAACCTCCTGACGATCGATGCCACCGACCCCAAGTCCGGCACGGCCGAATTCAAGGCGACGGCCATCCGGATCGAGAAGCTCGAGGCACCGGTCGAGGTGTGACCACGTTCCATGGGGCGGGCCGCGGCGCGCGCATGGGCTGGGGCTTCTAGCAGCCCTCAGTGAAGGGTGATCGTCGCTTCCATCCCATCGTGGATCTGGCAAACGTAGGTGTACGTCCCGGATGCAGCCCCGGCGAACGACACCGTCCACGTATTCAGGATCGCCGTGCTCGGCAAGGCGATATCGCGTGCGAGCCGACGAGGGCCGATGAACCCCGAGTCGGAGACGGTGGTCGGCGTCGTGACGTTCGAGATGCCATTGCCACCATCGAACTCGACCTCATCGGGCGGCCCGAAGTTGCAGCCAGTCGGCCCGATGGGCGTATCGGTCGAACCGGTCTCGCACATCGGCTGGAACTCGTTGCCGAGATCGCCCGGGAACGTGACCGTATGCGGTTCATTCGGCGAACGGGGCACGAAGACGACCTTGTCGCCGGGCGCCGCATGGAGGTCCCTCGGAAAGAACTCGAGCAGGGCGACCTTACCGTCCGGGCTCGACGTCCCGGCGATGACATGCCGGGTCGAGGATGAGTCGGCGTTCAGGCGCGCGGCGTCGCGGTTCGCCTTGGCGTCGGCCGTCCAGGCTCCATTGAGATCGCGCTGGATCTGCTTCTGGATCTGCTTCTCGACATGCTGGGCGCTCGGTCCCTGGGTGCCGGCGGGCAGAACGTTGAGGCGTCCGTTCATCCCCGCATGAACGCGGCAGAGGAACACATAGCTGCCCGGTGCTGCGGTCACGTGCACAACGAACGGCGCTGGCGGACCACCCGGGGTACCGCTGCTGACGACCGCGCCGCCGTCGAAGCCGCACGGCTCCGCCGTCGACCCGCAACTCACCGAGGTCGGGGAAAGGGCGGCTTGGTTCAGCACCGCATGGGTCGTGCCATTCGGGTTCAAGACCGTGTCGTCCGGGTCGTCCAGGCCAGCCCCGTTGGTGCGCTGATCCTGGCGGGCCGTCGTGCCGGCGGGAAGGATCGTGAATGTGTGGAACCCCTGGTTGATGAACTGGAGATCGGAGCCGGTCGGCACCGACACCGTGCGCGGGAAGAAGTCGTTGAAGGCCCACAGGTGGCCCGCCGGAGCCGCCGAGGGCATGTCCGCCGTCACCGTGGCCGGGCCGGAACTCGCACCGACCGGAGCGGCGAGGACGAGCCCACCGAGCATGAAGAGCGTGGCGCCGAGCGCGGCCATACGCCGTCGGGTCCTGATCACGAGTTCCACCTCCAAGCCGATCGGCAGACGCGCTCCCCGGGCTGCGGTCTGCGGGGTTCTGGTGTAGCCCCTGGCGCGAGGTACGTCCAGCCTCCGGCGAGGTTTGCCCCGAATACAGTGGTGCGCCCGGGCACCGGCCGATCCCACGCCTGCAGTGAGCCGTGTCGCTAGACTCGCAGCGATGGATCTGCACGTCATCGGCCCCCTCGCGTCACCCGCCGAACGCGCGGCCGTGGACTCGGTGCTCGGCCCGCCTGAGTCGGGTTGGGTCGGCGGACCGCGCGACACGGGCGCCGACGGGCACGCCGCGCGGGGCGGCCACCTGACGCGCTCCCGCCGCTCGCAGCTCATCCCGACGCTCCACGCGGTCCAGTCGCGGATCGGCTGGATCAGCACCCCGGCTCTCAATTACGTGTGCAAGCGACTGGCCGTCGCCCCGGCCGACGCATATGGCGTCGCCACGTTCTATACGCTGTTCGCGACGACCCCGCGGCCGCCGGTCGTCGCCCACGTCTGCGACGACATCGCCTGCCGGCTGGCCGGCGCGGAGGCACTCTGCGGGGATCTGACGCGGGCCGTGGGTGCGGC
>JBDTNS010000288.1:0-3032 GCA_039933675.1 Chloroflexota bacterium | reverse complement strand
TCCTCGAGGTCCGCGACATAGCCGAGCGCCGAGCGCGGCGGCGTGTCGCGGCCGTGTACCGCAGCCGGCGCGGTATCGAGCGCCGGCTCTGGCAGTTTACGATCGCCCTCCTCGTCCTGTTCGTCGCCTTCTCCCTGGCGTCATTCGTGTTCGAGACGGTCTGAACGCGGCCTGAGGCTCGTTCGCGGCGCCGGGGGCGCCCACCGCTGACGACCCGTCGCTTGTCATGAACCGGATCGATCGCGCCGTCATTGCCGGACTCGTCCTCGTCGTCGTCCTCGCCGCCGTCGCGATCGGGGGCCCGGCCTTCTCCCCTCGAGTTCGAAGTCCATCGGTCGCGCCGACCGCTCCGCCTGCCGCGCCATATCGCGAGGGCATCCTCGGCCGACCGACCAACGTCAATCCGCTGGCCAGCCGGACGCAGGCCGACCGCGATCTCGTCGCACTTGTGTTCTCCGGCCTCGTCGGCCGCGATGCCGCGGCGCGACCGATCCCGGCGATCGCCCTGTCCTGGACATCCTCGAGCGACGGCGCGGTCTGGACCTTCACGCTCGATCCCGCGGCGCGCTGGCAGGACGGGGAGCCGCTGACCGCCGACGATGTCGTCTTCACGATCCAGACCCTCCAGGATCCCGCCTATCACGGCCCCGGTGCGGGCTCGTGGACGGGAATTGCCGCGACGGCCGTCGACGCCGAGACCATCCGATTCGACGTGACGACCCCGATCGGCGCCTTTCTCGACCTCGCGACCCAGCCAATCGTGCCGGCGCACCTCCTGGACGCGACGCCGCCCGGGGCGCTGGCCGACGATCCCTTCGGCGACGCGCCCATCGGCTCGGGGCCGTACGCGATCGTCGAGCTCGATCGCGACCATGCGGCTCTCGAGCTGACGAAGAACGTGGCGGCACCGCCGTCCGAGTCGGCCTCCCCGACGGTCGGGCCGTCGATCGACCCACTCGCGACCGCTCGGCCCACGGCTGACGCGAGCGGCGAGCCGCCCGCGATCCCGCGCCTGGAGCTGCGCTTCTTCGACGAGGCCGAGCGGCTCGCGGCGGCGTTCCGGGCCGGCGATCTCGACGCCGTCAGCGGTCTCGACCCTGCAGACGCCGCGGAGCTCGCGACGACGACGAACGGAGCCCGGGTCCTGCGCGATCCGTCCACGACCCTGATCGCCATCATTCCCAACCTCCGCCCGAGCCGGCCCGCCTTCGCCGATCCGCGGACGCGGGCCGCGCTCCTCGGCGCGATCGACCGGGAGCGGATCGTCACGGTGGCGTACGGCGGTCTCGCGACTCGCGCCGACGGGCTCGTGCCGCCGTCGTCATGGGCGTTCTCGGGCGCATCGACGCCACCGGTCAAGCGCGACCTGAAGGCCGCGGCGAAGGCCCTGACCGATGCCGGCTGGAAGAAGGCGAAGGACGGCTGGCGACGGCTGGCGACCGACAAGGAGCCCCAGACGCTCGAGCTGCTGGTTGCGGATCGGACGGCCAGTCCGGTCCAGTTCGCGATCGCCAGCCAGATCGCGGCCGACTGGGCGGCGCTCGGAGTCGCGGTCGACATCCTGGAGCGTGATCCCGCGATCCTCGCCACCGACCACATCCGGACCGGCGACTTCGACCTGGCCCTCGTCCAGATCGCGATCGGGCATGACCCGGACCTCTACCCGTTGCTCGCCTCGAGCCAGACCCGGACCGGCGGGGCGAACGTCATCGGGCTCCAGGATCCGGCCCTCGATCCGCTCCTCGAGGCGGCTCGTGCGCCGGGCACCGACGTCGCCCGGACCGCCGCCTACGCGGCCCTCCAGACCCGGCTGTCGGGGGGTACCTACTTCCTTCCGATCGCCTGGCCGGACGAGGCAATCGTGCTCGGATCTCGGGTCGTCGGGGTCGAACGCCGGGAGGTCGCGGACCGGTCGGAGCGATTCGGCGATGTGTTAACATGGCGCCTCGCTGACGACCGGTGAGCCCTCGGGCGGGCCGGTTGGCGGGTCGACGCCGAGGTGGCGAAATTGGCAGACGCGCTAGCTTCAGGAGCTAGTGCCCGCAAGGGCGTATGGGTTCAAGTCCCTTCCTCGGTACCACCTCATCCCTCCCGACCCGCGCCGACGCAAGGCGCACCTGCCCAGGTGGCGGAATTGGTATACGCGTACGTTTGAGGGGCGTATGAGGCAACTCATCCGGGTTCAAGTCCCGGCCTGGGCACCACTCGACCACCCGACACGACCGCCGAGCAGCCGGCGGTCGTTTGCTGTCCGGCGGGACTCGATTGGCAGTCGAACCCGCGCGAACCCAGAGCGCCGGCGCGAACCTGGCGCGCCACGCGTACCCAGCGCGAACTCTCGTGGCACGGGCGCTGACGACGACTCGGACGGTCGATCAGTCGGCTTTCCCCGCGGTCCGGGCACCGCTGACGCGACCGCCCGTGGCGCGGGCGAACCACGCGGTCTTGCCGAGACAGGCGTCGCCAGCTCCCGCCGGGCGGGAGGGCGCCGCCCCGCCCCGCCCCGCTCCGCGTCGAGGCCGTCCGAACCACGTACCCTTCTCCCCGGGCGGTTAGCTCAGTTGGACAGAGCGTCTCGTTTACACCGAGAAGGTCACTGGTTCGAGCCCAGTACCGCCCACCACGCCGCGTGGGCGCGACAAGGTGGCTGCTAGACTGAATCCGCCGGGGGCCGAACGCGCGCCTGTGACCGTGCGCTGCAGAGGGTGAGCATGAACATCGGGTTGATCATCGTCATCGCGATCATCGTCGTCGCGGTGCTGTTCCTGGTCGGGCTGTACAACGGCCTGGTCCAGCGACGGCTCCGGATCGACGAGGCGTTCGCCCAGATCGAAGTCCAGCTCAAGCGTCGCCACGACCTGATTCCGAACCTCGTGAATGCCGTCAAGGGTTACATGGGCTTCGAACAGAAGGTCCTGACCGACGTCACGAACGCGCGGGCAAACGCCGTCGCGGCCGGTGCCCAGGGACCGGCCCAGCAGGCCGCCGCCGAGAACGTCCTGACCGGCACGCTGCGCTCGCTGTTCGCAGTC
>JBDTNS010000287.1:0-3038 GCA_039933675.1 Chloroflexota bacterium | reverse complement strand
TCGACGCGGCATTCCAGGGTCTCGCCGCGTCGCCGCGTCGCGAGTCGAGCCTCAAGGTCTCGATCAGCGACCAATTCGCGACGCGTTGCGCGACCTGCGGCCGGATGCTCGTCGCCGACGAGATCGTCTGGTCAGTCGACGACGATGCAGGGATCGCGGGCCGCGCCAGGCCGCTCGCTCGGCACTACCGCTGCACCGTATGCCGCGACCAGATCGGCGGGTCGGAACAGCGGCGCGCCCCGCTCGACGCCGACGATCTGCGGCGCGCGACGGCCGATGTCGGTGCGGACGCGATGCGGGCGGCCCTGCTCGCACGATTCCCGGCGGTGACCGGCGCCGAGCACCTCCCGCGCGAGCTCCTCGACCTCCACACCGGACGCCAGCTCGTCGGGCTCGGCGCGATCCTCGAACGGATCGAGAGTGACCTCCGCGCGGCGCCGGTCCTCGCCGCATTGCGTCTCACGTTCCTCCACGCGATCCTGCCGGCAAGCCGGCTGGCCGCTCAGCCGGGACGGGCCGTGGCGCTCCGCGTCTCGTCGGGCCACGTCAGGCCGCAGGCGGGAACCCAGTACCGCGAACGGAACCCATGGCTCGCCTTCGAGGAGGCGTTCCGGACCGTGCGCGGCTTCATCCAGCGGCTCGATTCGGGGACGGCCGGACCGATCCCGGCGAGGCTCGGCGAGGACCTCCGGAGCCTGGGCGAGGGGCGCGCAACGACCGTGCTCGCGCTCGAGGGCGTGACCGGCCAGGTCGCCCTCGCCGATGACGCCTATGCCGATGGCCGTGGCGTCCCGACGCCCCGGATCCGCCTCGTGCTCGGCCAGCCGCCGATGCGTCCGAGCCTCGACCGCCTCGCCGCGGCGTATCACGCCACGGCGTGGGTGCTCGGCCGCGAGGCGGCGGCGCTGCTGCCGGTCGACGCCCTGGCCGGCGCTTCCTACCGCGCGCCGTGGAGCTGGCAATCGGACCGGCTCGAGCGTGCACTGGTCGCCATCGAGCCTTCGATGGCGCGGGATGGACGGGTCGTCCAGCTCGTCGAGGGCGGAACCGAGGGCATCCTCGCCACCGCCATCGCCGGCGCGTCGGCGGGGTTTCGCCTGCTGAGTGCGCGACTCGCCGACGACGACGACGCGACCGCGATCGTGGAACTGCTGCCGCCGGGCGGCCGACTCCCGCCGGGGGCGCGTACGCGCGCCAACGTCGGCCTCGATCCTCTGCCGGGCGGCGCCGGCGACCCGGACATCGTGCCCTCGACGCGGCTCTTCGCCCCGCCGGAGCGATTCGACGACCGCCCGTTCTCGGCGGTGGATGCTGCCCGGACGGTGACCGAGGTCGCGGTCGAGACGCTACGTGCCCGCGGCGAGCCCGCGCGCTACGAACGGCTCCTCGGCGAGATCCTCGTCGGGCTCGACCGGACCGGGCACCTGCGCCGGCTTGCCACCGCCACGCCGCTCGCCGGCACGTCGGCCGCCGATCCCGAAGCCGACCCCGAGGCCGGGGCCGACGCCGGTCCCAAGGCCGGTCCCGGGGCCGACCCCGAGGCCACCGACGCACCAGCGGTCGTAGGTGCCGACGAACCCGCCATCGACAAGCCGGCCGCGGCTTCCCGCGCTCGCCGGGCGCCCGACCGCGTGGCCCACACTGACCCGGTCGAACGCCTCCACGCGCTGATCCGCGAGGAGCTCGACCGGCCGACCCAGCGCCGGCTCACCGAGATCGAACCAGGGCGCTGGTGGCTCGCCGACCCGGACGACCTCGACGGCGCGGCGATCCCGCTCACCGACCGTGTCGAGTGGACCGTCTTCAGTCTCCTGTCGACGGCCGGGCCGATCTCGGAGACCTCGTTCTACGACCGGGTCGCGGCGATGTTCGCCGGCCACGACCTGCCCGACGCGGGGCTCGTCCGGGCCTGTCTCGAGAGCTACCGGAGCCTGGCGAGCACCCCGGCTCGCACGATCACCGGCGACGATCTGCTGCGCCGCAGCGTGGAGCACACCCAGCTGCTGGCGACGATCGCCGACGCCGGTCACCGGCTCGGGATGCGCGTCTGGATCGGGCGGCGAGAGCAGACACGGCGTGTCGGCGAGGGCATCCTCGGTGACCGTCTCGACCCGGGCGAACGACGCGACTACCTTGCCGGCATCACCACCGACGCCGAGGCGCTCGCCGACGTCGACGCGGTCTGGTACGTCCGCGGCAAGGTCGCGTTCCTGTTCGAGGTCGAATGGACCGCGATGCTCGGCGAGCCCCTCCTCCGGCGTCACGCCCGGATCCCGCCCGATCCCTCGCTCATCCGCTTCCTGGTCATCGCACCCGAACGAACCGAGCTGATCCGCTACAAGCTCGAGCGCTCGCCACTCCTTCGCGCGGCGCTCGACGCCGGGACGTGGCACATCATCAAATCGGTCCATCTCCAGGCGTTCCTCGCACGTGACCCGCTCGAGCTCGGCGACCTCGAGCCCTACCTCGGCCTCGATCCCGAGATCGAACGGTCGGGCCAGCAGATGCCGCTCTTCGGCGGCGGATGACGCGTTTGGTCGACGCGTTCGCCTGACGCGCAGCGCGGTGGGCGGCGCTAGGCTAGGCGGCCACAGCGGCACATGAGCGCGCCCAGGCCGGGCACGCCGCAGAGGAGAGCAACGTGACCGTTCCGGACCCTGCCCTGACGCCCGTCAACGACCTGGCCAACCGGTTCTGGGAGGCGATCCTCGAGCTCCACCCGACCACCGCGACGCTCTACGGCGACGACCGCTATGCGGACAGGCTCGAGGATCCAGGTCCCGAGGGCCGGGAGCGCAGTCGCGTGCTGATGGAGCGCACGTCCGCCGAGGCGAAGACGATCGATGTCGCCGGGCTCCCGACCGAGGACCGGATCACGCGCGACATGCTCGAGGTGATCGCGGAGCTCGACCTCGAGGAGGACGACCAGCATCTCTACCAGCTCCGCGTCGTCGACCAGATGGGCGGTCCGCAGCAGCTCCTCCCGCAGCTGACCCAGTTCCAGCCGGCCGACACGCCCGAGCGGCTCGAGGCCTTCA
>JBDTNS010000286.1:0-3077 GCA_039933675.1 Chloroflexota bacterium | reverse complement strand
TGCTGCCGAGCGGTGTGTCAAGCGAAGCGGGCGCCCGTTCCGTTCGGCGCGTCATAGACTTCGCGCGGTGATCCTCCCTCCCGCACGTTCGCGTGGCCGGGCGTTGGCCTTCGCCGTCGTCCCTTCCCTGCTGGTCGCCCTCGCCGTCGCCGCCTGCGACGCAGGTTCGTCGCCAGAGGCGCCATCGATCGTGCCGGGCGATTCCGCCCATCCGCGCGAGGTCAACCTCATCACCAAGGACTACTCGTTCCTGCCCGACATCCTCGTCCTCGTGCCCGGCGAGACCGTGCTGCTCCACGTCGTCAACGGCGGGCTCGAAGTCCACGAGGCGGTGATCGGTGATCCGGCCGTCCAGGACGCCTGGGAAGTCGCCGAGGCCGCAACGGTCGGCGCCCCTCCCGGCCCGACGCCGCAGGTCAGCGTCCCGCCCGATCGTGCCGGCGTGCGGGTCGTCGTCCGGTCCGGCGAGCGGGTCGACGTGACCTGGTCGATCCCGCGAGATGCGTCCTCGTCGGCGAGTCCATGGGTCGTTGGTTGCCACATCCCCGGCCACTGGGCGCGAGGGATGCGGATCGCGATCCGCTGGGTGGACGCAATTCCGGCCCCGTGAGGGTGCCGGATGGTACGATTTCGGCCTGAGGCGCCCCAGCTGCGCGACCCCGGTGAGCGTCGAGGAGGATCCTGAATGGCCTATGTGATCGCCGAGCCGTGCATCGACGTGCTCGACCTCTCGTGCGTCTCCGTCTGTCCCGTGGATTGCATCCATTTCGAAGAGGGCACGGACCGCAAGCTGTTCATCGATCCGAACGAGTGCATCGACTGCGGGGCGTGCGAGCCGGAGTGCCCGGTCAACGCGATCTTCCCGGAGGAATCGCTCCCACCCGAATGGGCGAACTACACCGCGATCGACGCAACATGGTTCACCGACAAGGCCGCCGCGCTGGCCGCGGTCGACGAGCTCAAGCCGCGCTGACGTCGTCGCTCGGGCGATCACGCCCGAGCCGGCACGGCCGGCCAGCCTGAACCGGTCACGCGATGCGGATCGTCTCCCTTCTTCCTTCGGCCACGGAGATCGTGTGCGCGCTCGGGCTGGGTGATTCGCTCGTCGGGGTGACGCACGAGTGCGATTACCCGCCTGAGGTGATCGGCAAGCCCGTCATCACCCACAGCGTTCACGACCTGTCGGCGACGTCGTCGCGCGATATCCATCGGCTCGTCACCGCCTCGATGCACGGCGGCTCGTCGCTGTATGGGCTCGACGAGGCGGCGCTCGCTGAGGCAAAGCCCGACCTCATCCTCACCCAGGAGTTATGCCGCGTCTGCGCGGTGAGCTACCGCGAGGTCAACGAGGTCGCCCGCGCGATCGACGCCGAGATCACGGTCGTCTCGCTCGAACCGACCTCGATCGAGGGGATCTTCAACACGATCTCGACGGTCGGCGCGATGACCGAGAACGAGGACGCCGCCGTTGACGTCGTTGAGTCGCTCCGCGAACGGCTCGGCGCAATCGAGGAAAAGGTCCAGGCGCGACGCGATGCCGGCGGCCGCTCGCCCCGCGTGGTCGGTCTCGAATGGCTCGATCCGCCGTTCACGTCGGGGCACTGGGTCCCCGAGCAGATCCGGCGCGCCGGCGGCTGGGAGCTGCTCGGCTCGGATGGCGACCGATCGAAGCAGACGACCTGGGATGCCGTTTCCGAAGTCGACCCCGAGATGCTCCTGTTCATGCCGTGCGGGTTCCACTTGCCCGAGACGCTGGCGGCATGGGCGGCGACGCGGCGGCCACCCGGCTACGAGGACCTGGCGGCCGTCCGTCGCGGCCGGGTCTTCGCACTCGATGGCTCGGCATATTTCAGCCGACCCGGGCCGCGCGTGATCGACGGGATCGAGCTTCTCGCCGAGATCTTCGACCCCGACGCGTTCGTCGACATCGCGCCGTTCGGGTCGTGGACGCCGGTCGGGTCGTAGGGGCGGGGACGGGGACCAAGGTGCCGTTCCGCGCGACGTTCGACTGCCTGTGGTGTGGGGCCGCCCATGCCACGCGTGGCCCCGATGACCTCGAGGGTTGGGCGCAGCTCTGTCCCGACTGCGTCGGCAAGGCGGGCGACAACGGCTTCCTCCGGTTCCGGCTGCGTCAGGCGCTGACCGAACGCGGCGCGGCGAAGACCGGGGTCGGAGTCGCGACGCCCACAACGATCGCGGCGCCCGCTTCGGCCGCGGCGCGCATGTTGAGCGCGGCGGACGCCGCGCCCGGGTCGCCCGACTCGCCGGACGCCGAGATGCTCGCCTATTACGAGGCCCGCGCCCCCGAGTACGACGACTGGTACCTCCGCCGCGGCCGCTACGAGCGCGGGCCGGTTCATGACGCGGCGTGGAACGCCGAGCTCGACGTTGCGGGGCGCTGGCTCGACGCGCTGCCGATCGACGGCGAGATCGTCGAGCTCGCGGCCGGGACCGGGTGGTGGTCGCCGCTCCTTGCCTCGAAGGGAACGCTGTCGCTCTACGATGGGGCGCCGGGCCCACTCGAGCGCGCTCGCGAGCGCCTCGTCGCGCACCGGCTGCGCGCCCACCTCCACGTCCGCGACGCGTGGGCCGAGCCCGATCGCGCGGTCGATGCCGTCTTCACCGGCTTCTGGCTCAGCCACGTCCCGCGCGCCCGGCTCGTCGAGTTCCTCGCGATCGTCCGGGCCTGGCTCAGGCCGGGCGGGACGTTCGCCTTCATCGATTCGCTCGCCGACCCGCAGTCAAGCGCCACTGACCACCCGGACCCGACCGACGACCGGTCCGTCCGGCGCCTCGACGACGGCCGCGAGTTCACGATCGTCAAGGTCTACTACGAACCGGTGGAACTGGAGGCCGCGTTGCGCCGGGCCGGATTCGCGGATGCCCGCGTGACGACGACCGGCCGTTTCTTCCTGACCGGAAGCGCTCGGGCCGCCGAGGCGTAACCGAGGACGGGTCGCCCGCGCACGACCCGGCCGCCCGCGGATTTGGCGCGACCTCGCGGCTATACTCCGCGCGATGCCCCCCCTGGCGAAGTCCACGATCGCGACGGTCGGCTCCGGCGTCATGGCGGAGGC
>JBDTNS010000285.1:0-3114 GCA_039933675.1 Chloroflexota bacterium | reverse complement strand
ATCGTGGTGATCTACGAGGAGAACCACAGCTTCGACAACCTGTACGGCGGGTGGGAAGGCGTCAACGGGTTGGCGAATGCCGACCCGGCCCACACCACGCAGGTCGACCAGAACGGCGTGCCGTATACCTGCCTCAAGCAGCTGGACGCGAACCTGACGTCACCGCCGCTCACCGCGACATGCAATGACGCGGCTCATGGCATCACCAGCCACTTCACGAACAACCGGTTCACGATCGACGACTACATCGGGCCGTCGGCGATCACGTGCCCGCCGGTCCTCCATGCCTTCAGCTACCCGAACGGCATCCTCGACCCGGGGATCAATCCGGCCACCGGGCTGCCGATCCCGGGAGCGCTGCCCGGTGGGTGCACGCGCGATCTGGTCCACGAGTTCTACCAGGACCAGTACCAGGAGAACGGCGGGCAGCAGAACCGCTATATGACAGGCAGCGATTCGGTCGGAACCTCGATGGGTGTCTACGACACCAAGGCGTTGCCGATCTACCAGTACCTGCACTCCAAGGGTGCGCCGGACTATGCGATCGACGACAACTCCTTCCAGGCCGCGTTTGGGGGCTCGTTCCTGAACCACCAGTGGCTGGTCGCCGCCGCGTCACCGGTGTTCCCGGGCGCGACCGCAAGCCAGCACACGATCATCGACTCGAACGGGATGCCGGTCTCGTACCCGTTGTACACGGCCACCGGCCCCGTCTCGCGGCAAGCGGTCACGGTCGCGTGCGGAGCAGGCGGTGTCCCGCCGGCGCCCGCCGCCGTCTGTGGCAACTGGGCCGTCAACACGATGCAGCCACCCTACTTCCCCTCCGGGACGTTCGGTCCGGTGATCTCCCCCCAGACCGGGGCGACGATCGGCGACCGCTTGAACGATGCCGGGGTCGACTGGGCCTGGTACTCGGGCGGCTGGTCGAATGCCAACGGCGACGTCGGGGCACCGGGATGGACGAACGGTTCCGCGCCAGGCGCGACGACGACGGGCTGCCTCGATCCGAACGTCGACCCGAACAACCGGGCGGGCGTGCCCGCCTCGATGTGGCCGCGCTGCCCGAACAACCTGTTCCAGTACCACCATCAGCCGTTCAACTACTACGCCGCATTCTCGACGGCAACGCCCGCTGGGCTCGCGAATCGCGCGGCGCACCTCAAGGACGAGGCCGAGTTCAGCCATCTGGCCGACGCCTCGACGAAGAAGGTCTGCGATCTCAAGCCGGTCAGCTTCGTCAAGCCGATCGGTCAGGAGAACGAGCATCCAGGCTATGCCAGCGAGCCGAACGGGAACGATCACCTCGTCTCGCTGCTGCAGTCCATCGAAGGCAGCGCGTGCGCCAAGGACACGATGGTGATCGTGACGTACGACGAATTCGGTGGCCAGTGGGACCACGTCCCGGCACCGGGCCAGGGGAACGACAACGGTCCACACGACGTGTGGGGACCCGGGACCCGCATCCCCACGCTGATCCTCGCGCCGCACCTGAAGGGCAACTTCGTGGTCGACAGCGCCGAGCACGACACGACCTCCATCCTCGCGACCATCGAGCACCGCTTCGGGCTGCAGCCCCTGGGCACTCGCGATGCCGCGGTCAATGACCTCTCCACGGTCTTCAACGCCAAGAAATCCAGGCACTGACCGGGCGGCCCTCGCTCGCTGAACCCGGCCGGCTTTCCGGTCTCACCTCGACGGGAGCCCCTCGATCCGAGGGGCTCCCGGCGTTCGACCGGCCGTCGCGCTAGCATCGGGCGGTGACCCCCGAACTCGCATCCGCCCTCGCCAAGCTGCCCGACAAGCCCGGCGTCTACCTGATGAAGGACGCGCGGGGGGACGTCGTCTATGTCGGCAAGGCGCAGAGCCTGCGCGGCCGGGTCCGGTCGTACTGGCAGAAGCAGGCGCCCGGCGGCGAGATCCATCGCATCAGAAGCGTCATCGACCGGGTGGTCGACGTCGAGGTGACCCAGACCGACTCGGTCTCCGAGGCGCTCCTGCTCGAAGCAAACCTCATCAAGCGCTACCGGCCGCGATTCAACGTCCGGCTCAAGGACGACAAGAGCTACCCGTATATCAAGGTCACCCTGGGCGACGAGTTCCCGCGCGTCGAACGGACGCGCAAGCTGGTCAACGACGGGAGCCGCTACTTCGGACCGTACGCATCGGCATCGAGCGTCGACGAATCGATGAACCTGGTCCGACGCCTCTTCCCGTTCCGGACCTGCACAATTGACATCAAGGACGGGGTCCGCGCCCTCGACCGGCCATGCCTCCTGTACCACATCAAGCGTTGCCAGGGACCGTGCATCACGGCGATCAGCAAGGACGACTACCAGGCGGATATCGAGCAGGTCGAGCTCTTCCTCGAGGGTCGCCAGGCGACGCTGGTCAAGGCACTCGAACGCGATATGGCGGCCGCCGCCGAGCGCACCGAGTACGAGCGGGCCGGCGTCCTGCGCGACAAGATCCGTGCGATCGAGCGGACGATGGAGAGTCAGAAGATGGCGGCCTTCGCCCGCACCGAGCTCGATTTGTTGGGGATGGCGCGCCAGGACAACCAGGCGGCGATGCAGCTCTTCGTCATCCGCGACGGGAAGATGATCGGACGCGACGTCTTCCTGCTCGACGCGGCCCGAGAAGCCACCGACGACGAGGTGCTGACCAGCTTCCTCGAGCAGTACTACGCGCGCGCAGGCTCGGTCCCGCGGGAGGTCCTCGTCCCGACGCTGATCGCCGAGCTCACGGTCCTCGAGGCCTTCCTCGGCGAGCGACGCGGCGGACCGGTCCACGTCCGCGTCCCGCAGCGCGGGGAGAAGCGCGAGCTGCTCATGCTCGCGACGCGCAACGCGGGGGAGACGCTCGCGCGCGAGCAGGCCCGCTGGCTCGCCGACGAGGGCAAGACGCTCGCCGCGCTCGAGGAGCTGGCCGAGGCGCTCGGGCTGCCGGGTCCACCGCTCCGCATCGAGTGCTACGACATCAGCAACTTCCAGGGGAGCGAGTCGGTCGGGAGCATGGTCGTCTTCGAGGACGGCAAGCCGCGCTCGGGGGAGTACCGCCGGTTCCGGATCAAGACCGTCCAGGGCGCCAACGACTTCGCCAGCCACCAGGAGGTCC
>JBDTNS010000284.1:0-3122 GCA_039933675.1 Chloroflexota bacterium | reverse complement strand
TCCGGGCGATCTTCGCCAGCGGCCTATTCGCCGAGGGGTGGGCCGTCTATGTGACCCAGGTCATGATGGACGTCGGGTACGGCGCCGACGACCCGGCGCTGATGCTCGTCCACTGGAAGTTCTACCTGCGCTCGATCACCAACGCGATCATCGACGCGAGGATCCATTGCGACGGGATGACCGAGGAGGAGGCCGTCGCCCTGATGGTCGACGGAGGGTTCCAGGAGAGGGCCGAGGCGCGCGCCAAGTTCGACCGGGCGCGCCTGTCGTCGACCCAGCTGTCGACCTATTTCGCTGGGTCGCTCGAGATGTGGGAGATCGAACTCGAGGTGCGTCGCCGCGCGGCCGCCGCCTCGGGCGATCCACGCGGTGCCGCGGCGATGGCGGCGCCTCGCGTCGTCGGCGGGTTCGGCGAGACGCCCGGGTTCACCTACCGGCCGCACCTCGAATCCGTGCTCGCCCACGGTTCGCCGCCGACCTCACTTCTTCGACGGATCCTGCTCGGGTAGATCGGGCTGGGTCGAAACCGCGCGGTTGGTCGCGGGTCGGGCGCGGCGCGGCGCCCCACGCTTCGCGGCCGGTTCCGGCTTCGCGGCCGGTACCGGCGTTGCCAGGAGCGTTCGCAGGCGATCGACGCGATAGCCCGCGGCTTCAGCTGCCTCCGCAAGCCGAACCGCGACACGGGCGCTCGCCGCCGACGCCTTCTCGTCCGGGGCATCGATGACGTCGAGCCGGACGGCCCAGGCGAGAATCTCGCGGAAACGGTCGCGGTCCACGTACTCGATGCCCTCCCAGGTGTTGACCCCGATCGCGACGCGGGTTGGTTCCGTGCGCAGCCACCGGTTGACGAGCCGGGCTGCCGCGACCTTGGTCGACTCGCGTACCGTCGACGGTCGAGGCAGCGCGAGCAGGACCCGGACCTCGTCGGTGATCGCCCACGCCTCGCCCTCGCCGAAGCCGGTGTCGTGGAGCCCCGCGACGAGCGCCCCGGGGAGACGCAGCTCGTCGTACCAGGCGAGGCTCGTCGCCGCGGGGTCGGCCCCGGGGGCAAGCCCGCCCGTCCCACTGATCGTGAGCCAGGCAAAGAGGGTGGCGCGATCGCGACGATCGAGACCGTGGTCGGCGCCCGGCGCAGTCTCGCCGCCAGGACCGGCGGCCTCCGCGAACCTGGCCCCCGCGCCAGCCGCGAACTTGGCATCCGCGGCCGAGACCGCCATTCCGACGAAGGCCCGCTCGGCGCGCCGGCGGATCGCGGCCGCGAGCGGCCCCGGATCGCCATCGACGTTTGTCGCCTCGGCGACGGCCGCGAGGAACGCCCGCAATCGAGCCTCGAGCTCGCCGAGCTGAGCTGTTGTCGCCACGCCATCGAGGACCGCCACCGTGAGCCCGTCGGCGAAGAGCGCCCGGAACGGCCCATGGATCGGCTCCAGCTGGAGTTCGCGAAGCGCTTCATCGAGCGACGGGACGCCGGCGTCGCCCAGCCGGCCGGCCAGCCGGGCCCACTGGCCCGCGACCCCGTCCCAGACCTCGCGGAATTCCCAGAACACGTGGGCGCCGTAGGCCTCGAGCGAGATCGCGAGGCCCTCGTCCCAGATCCGGCGGCTGGACCGCAGGTATTCGAGCCCGGTTCGGGCGTCGCGGAATGTGACGAAGGCGCCCGCATCGTTGGACAGCGCCAGGCCCTCGGCGAGCGATCTGCGGACCTTCCGCTTCGAGCCGTCGTCGGTCTTCACGGCGTATCGCGCCGAGTGCCGGAGCGTGCCGCTCGTCGAAGCGAAGCGCGTCTGGTAGAGCACGAGCGAGCGCTGGCGCCCGGACCCGTTGGAGTAGGCGAGCACCGACTCGTCCACATGGCCGGCTTCGGTCACGAGGTCGTAGAGCAGGAAATCCTCGGCCTCCGCGAACCACGCGCGACGGTGGAGGAGCGGGAAGATCTCGCGCTCGTGGCGCTCGATGAGCCATCGATCGGGCTGTTCGTCGAGCATCGCCCGGCGGAACTCCATCCCGTATTTCTCGCCGAACCCCTCGACCTGGCCATGCCCGAGCATCGGCAGGCCGGGGAGCGTCGCCAGCACGGTTGCGACCCCGAAGTACTTGTCGCCCTTGCCGAACTGCTCGATCGCGGTCTTCTCATCGGGATTGCTCATGAAGTTGACGTAGCGCTTGAGGATCTCGGGGTCGAACCGGATCGTCTCCTTGATCACCTTCCGGTAGCCCGCCCCGTCCTCGTCGCGGAGCATGTGCATGAACGCGCTGTTGTAGACGCGATGCATCCCGAGCGTCCGGACGAAGTAGCCCTCGAGGAGCCAGAACGCCTCGGCCAGCAGGAGCGTGCCTGGGACCTCGGCGGCGACCCGGTCCACGACCTCGCGCCAGAACTCGTTCGGCATCCGGCGGTCGAACTCGGCCTTCGGCATCGCATGCTCGGCGCGGGACGGGATCGCGCCGGCGGAGCCGGGTTCCGGCCACCACAGCCGCTGGATGTGCTTCCGCGCGAGGACCATCGCCGCATCGAAGCGGATGATCGGGAAGCGCCGGGCGACGTCGATGATCGCCTGGGTGACCTGCTCGCGGACGACCGGATCGATGAAGTTGAGCTGGGCCGTGTCGTTCCACGGGAAGCTCGTGCCGTCGTTCCCGTGGTAGACGTACCGGTCCTCGCTGGTCGCCCGCTCCGTGCGCTTGAAGACGACCGCGGCGTCGCTGTCATCCCAGTAGTGGTCCTCGAGGACGATCTCGACGCGCGGGTCCGGGGAGAGGCCGGAGCCTGTGTAGGTGTATGCCGGATATGGCGGCTCCGGGAGCGACAGAAACCATTCCGGGTGCTCGATGACCCAGCGCGAGTCGATCCCCATGTGGTTGGGGACCATGTCGCTCGCGAGTCGGACCCCGCGCGTCCAGGCGCGATCGCGGAGGTTGGCGTAAGCGGCCTCGCCACCGAGGTCGTCGGCGATCCGATAGTCGTCGAGCGAGTACGCCGACGCGACAGCATCCGCGTTGCCGCGCAGTCGCTTGATCTTCTCCGACGCCTTCGAGCGCTCCCAGAGGCCGATCAGCCAGAGCCCGGTCACGCCCCACCCGGCGAGCGTGTCGAGCTCCTCGTCGGGGATCGCATCGAGCGT
>JBDTNS010000283.1:0-3132 GCA_039933675.1 Chloroflexota bacterium | reverse complement strand
TCGACGCGGCGGTGTCGCCGGACGGCGGCTTCCTCTACGTCGTCGATGCCGGCGCTGCGAAGATCAGCGCCTTCGCCGTGAACGGGACTTCGATCACGGAGCTCGCCGGCTCGCCGATCGCGATCCCGCGCGCCGCGGCGCCGTTCGGCATGGTGGTCGACTGACCGATCGGCCACCGCATGGTCGGGTCCCTACCCGACCCGACAACGGACGACCCGACCACCCTGCGTGGTCGGGTCGTCGACGCTCGTGGCCTCACCCTCGGAGGAGCTGCCGCCTCAGCGAAGTGGCCAGCCAGATTTTGTACTCGTCCGGCGTCCAGCCGTGAACGTCGATGAATTCTGCGTAGACGGCCGGCAGCGTCAGCGCATCGAGGATGGCGTTCGCACGATCGACGTCCACGCCGGGAGCGAACGCGGGCGCGAGCGTAGCCGCGAAGCGACCGATGCCGGCGCGACGGATCCCCAAGACGCGCTCGACCTCCGTCCGGACCGCCGGGTCGGTCGAAGCCGCATCGCCACTGATGGCAACGACATCATGGCCGTACTCCCATCGTCGTCGGATCGAGCGGGCGAAGAGTTCGAGCTTTTGCCTGGCGCCTGACGCCTGCATCGCGTCCTCGTAGAGCGTGTCCGCCTCGGGTTGGTGCAACACCTCGCCGATCAGCGCGTGCAGGATGCCCGCCTTCGAGCCGAACACCGCATACACGGTCTGGACCGCGACGCCGGCCTCGGCGGCGATGGCCGTCAGCGTCGTCGCGCCGTAGCCCTGTCGCGAGAACATCGCCCGGGCCGTCTCGGCGATCCGGCGATGGGTGACCGCGGCTCGCTCGGCGCGGAGCGTTGGTTGCTGACCGGGCTTGACATCCGACATGCCGATAGAGTATCACTCTATTGCATTAGAGTGCTACTCTATCCAACCCCCAAGGAGTGCCGTGTCAACCCAGGACAATATCGCCGCCACCCGCAGGATCATCGGGGCCATCTCGAGCGGCGATGTGGCTGCCCTCGATGAACTGGTGTCGGCCGACTGCGTCGAGCATCAGCGGGGCAACAACCCGGGACGTGAGGGGGCGAAGGAAGTCAGCCGCACCCTTCATCGCTGGATGTCGGACTTCTCATTGACGATCGAGGACCTGGTCGCCGACGGCGACAAGGTGTGGACCCGCAACCGCGCCCGTGGCGTGAACACCGGATCGGTCATGGGCAATCCGCCGACCGGCAAGGCGTTCGAGTCCGACGTGATCGACATCCTGCGCTTCGAGAACGGGCAGCTGGTCGAGCACTGGGGCATCGCCGATCAGCTCGGTCTGATGCTTCAACTCGGCATCGTCCCGGGTCCGCGGCGCGATGCAGCGCCAGTCGGCTGAAGCCAACGCCCGCTCGCGCTGAACGGTCGGCCCGTGCGTGCCAGTCAACACTGAGTCGTCCAAGGGCCATCCGAGGCTCGATCGATAGCGGGTCGCGGCTTTCCGTGACTGGGGCGCACCGGATGAAGCGGCGCGGGTTCGTCCACGGACGTTCGACGCCGCCGTGTTGACTCACAGGCACGGATCTTCTTCCGCCCGGGCCGCCGGACCCGTCAGCCTGCAAGGCGCCTGCCCGGTTGCCGATTCGGGCGGTCTGCGGCACTATGCGTTGAGAACTGAATAGCTCTTATCAAGAGTGGCAGAGGGACCGGCCCGTTGAAGCCACGACAACCTACCGACGAATCGGCAAGGTGCCAAGTCCGGGCAGGACAGCCTGCACGATAAGGGAACGCACCCGGGACCCTTCCGTGCAGGAAGGGTCTTTCTGTATTTGGGCCGTCGCAGGAGGCGACAACATGGGAAAGCAGCCGAGGAGCTGATGGCGGATTCACCGATCGGTGGCTCGCCGCGGCAGCGCTTCAGGGACCGCCTGGCCGCCCGGCCGTTGCTCGTCGACGGCGGGATGGGCACGCTCCTGTTCAGCCGCGGCGTCCCCCAGCGGGCGTGTCTCGAGGAGCTCGTGGCGAGCCATCCCGAGATGGTCGGAGCGGCTCACCGGGAGTATCTCGAGGCGGGCGCCGAGCTCATCGAGACGCTGTCATTCGGCGCCAACCGCCACCGCCTCGCGGCCTGGGGTCTCGAGGACCGCGTGGCCGATATCAATCGCCGCGCCGCGAGGATTGCCCGGGAGGCGCGCGAAGTGAGCGGCCGCGATGCACTGGTCGGGGGATCGGTCGGACCTCTTGGTCCGGCGGCCAGAGACCGCGCCGTCCCCGAGCGTCTGGCCAGGGCCGCCTTTCGCGAGCAGATCGAGGGCCTCCTCGAGGGCGGGGCGGACGTCATCGTGCTCGAGACGTTCTCCGATCTCGGACAGCTCCTCGTGGCGGTCGATGAGGCTCGGCTGGCATCCGACGTGCCGGTCATCGCGTCCCTCACCTTCGGGGAGGAGGTCCGACTCGCCGATGGCAGCAGCCCGACAGCGGCAGTCGATGCCCTGGCAAACGCCGGTGCGGACGCCATCGGGGTCAATTGCGGCGCCGGCCCCGTGGCCTGCCTCGCCGCACTCGAGGCGATGGGCCAGCACGCGGAAGGCGAGCCGGCGCGTTCGATCATGCCGAATGCGGGCCTGCCGCAGCGGCTCGAGGGCCGATTTGTTTACGCCGCGAGCGCGGACTATTTCGGGACGGTGACGCCGCGGCTGCTGGCGACCGGTGCGGGAATCGTCGGTGGCTGCTGCGGCACGACGCCCGAGCACATCGCGGCGATGCGCGCGGCGCTCGACGAGCTCGACCTGGCCCGACCTGCCGTGTCGAGCGACGCGGAGACAGTCGCCGCCAGACCGGCCCTGCCGGACGTCTCCGACGGCCGGGCGCGCCCATCACTCGGGGACCGGGCGACGAGCGAGACCGTCGGTGCCCCCCCGCCCCCGACCCGCCTCGCCGAGCTCCTCGCCGCAGGTCGGTTCGTCGTCTCCGTCGAGATCGACCCGCCGCGGAGCATCCGGATCGAGCGCACGATCGAGGCAGCCAGGCTCCTGCGCGACGCCGGCGTCGACGTCGTCAACGTCTCGGATTCGGCGATGGCGCGGGTTCGCATGAGCGCCCTGTCGGTGGCGTTCGGGATCCAGCACGACCTCGATCTCGAGTGCCTCGTCCACTGCACGA
>JBDTNS010000282.1:0-3142 GCA_039933675.1 Chloroflexota bacterium | reverse complement strand
GGTCGCTCGCCGATGAGCGCGACCATGAGGAGCATCTCGGGGTAGTTGGCGCTGACGCCGTTGGCGATCTGCTTGAGCAGCATCGTCTTGCCGGCCTTTGGCGGGCTGACGATGAGCGCGCGCTGACCCTTGCCGATCGGGTTGACCAGGTTGATCAGGCGCTGGCTGAGGTTCTTCGGGTCTGTCTCGAGGTTGATCAGGACGTCCGGGTGGACCGGCGTCAGGTCACCGAAGACGGGCCGGGCACGGGCCGTTTCCGTGTCGACGCCGTTGACCGCGTCGACGCGCAGCATGCCCCAGTACTTCTCGGCCTCGCGCGGGGCTCGGACCGCGCCCGAGACACGATCGCCGATGCGCAGACCGAAGCGACGCACCTGGCTGGAGCTGACGTAGACGTCCTCCGGGCTGGGCAGGAGGCCGTGGCGGCGGAGGAAGCCGAATCCCTCGTCGACGATGTCGAGGATGCCGGTGGCGTAGTCGTGGCCGGCGCGCTCGGTCTGGCGCTGGAGGATGAGATCGACGAGCACGTCCTTGCGCTCGCCGCTGGCAGCATCGACTTCGAGGTCGCGGCCGACCTGGCGGAGCTCCGCCACGCTCATCTCGCGGAGGTCGTTGACCTCGAGGTCGTTCCGTTCGCGGGCGGCCTCGAGCTCCTGCTGCTCTTCGTATTCTGTGACCGGAGCGCGCCCGCCGCCGCCGATGGGGGCTCGTCGTCGTGGTCTTCGGTTGCGTTGTGCGCGCGGATCGCGCTGGTCGGGGCCGGGTGCGGGCATTAGGGAAATGTCACCTTGGGGTGATGGGATGGCCGGGCGATGGTGCGCGCGGAATCGCTGCCGCAGCGCGGGTGCCGGTCGGGATATGCGGAGCATAGACCCCTGTGCCGCGCGAAGTCAACGTAAATTCGGTTCGGGCGGATTTGTCGCGTTCCTTGCCAGATGCGCTCCCGTCCCATGCCAGCTACGACTGGGTGTCGTGGCATGCGATCGGCGAGCGCCCGATCGTCACGACCGGCTTTTCCTGTTGCGACAGTACGCCCGATGGACATCGTGATCCCGTATACGACGAGCCCGATTCATATGTGGCAGACAAGCCGGGGATCGATCGTCTCGATTAGGCCACCGACTCGAGCGCAGCCCCGCTCAGTCCACCCGACTTCATCAATGAGGCTGACGTCGCCCGGGTCGCATACGATCAAGTCATGCCCAGTGACCGACGCCCAAGGGCCGGCGAGGAACGGTTCGACGCCCTCGTGGAAGCCATGCTGGGTCGTCCCGGCACGACCTGCGGTGCCGCCGACGCCGGTCCACAACGGGCTTTCGGGGCGACGTCGCTCAAGACCAACGGCAAGATCTTCGCGATGCTCGTCAACGGGGGGCTCGTCGTCAAACTCGAGGCGCGGCGCGTGGACGCTCTTGTCGCCGACGGCGTCGGGGCGCGCTTCGACCCCGGCCATGGGCGACTCATGAAGCAGTGGCTGGCGATCGGCGAAGCCCCCGACGATGCCTGGCTCGCGTTCGCGACCGAGTCCGAAGCCTTCGTCGCCCAACGGCGCATCGAGCCTTGAACCCCATGCGACACGACCCGACATCCCGCCCACCGCCAGCAGGGGAACACCGGATGAGCAGGATCGCCGAGGTCGGCGCAGCCGTGATCGGCACGGGCTTCATCGGCACGGTCCACGTCGAGGCCCTGCGACGCATCGGGGTCCAGGTCCGCGGCGTGCTCGGCAGCACCCCGGAGCGTGGCGCCGCGCGAGCGGAGACGCTAGGCGTCCCGAAAGGATACCCATCCCTGGACGCGCTCCTCGACGATCCGACCGTCGACGTCGTCCACGTGACCTCGCCGAACGACCTCCATCTGCCGCACAGCAGGGCCATCCTCGAGGCCGGTCGGCATGTGATCTGCGAGAAGCCGCTCGCCATGTCCGCAACTGAGTCGCGCGGGCTGGTCGCCCTGGCCGCGAAGACCGGCTTGGTCAACGCCGCCAACTTCAACATCCGCTACTACCCGCTCAACCAGCACGCCCGCGAAGTCGTCACCGGGGGCGAGATCGGGAACGTCAGGCTCGTCACCGGGCGGTACTTCCAGGACTGGCTCCTGCTCGAGACCGACTGGAACTGGCGCCTCCAGCCGGAGCGTGGCGGGGCGTTGCGTGCGGTCGGTGATATCGGGTCGCACTGGCTCGATCTGACTGGCTTCATCACGGGCCGGCGCATCGTCTCCGTCATGGCCGAGCTAGCAACGTTCGTGGAGGCCCGTCGCGAGCCCACCGGCCCCGTCGAGACCTACTCGACCGAGGTGCCAACCGAGACCGTCTCCCGCCAGATCGCGACCGAGGACACCGCCACGATCCTGCTGCGCTTCGATAACGGGGCGCGCGGCTCGGTCAACATCAGCCAGATCAGCGCCGGCCGGAAGAACTCGCTCCAGTACGAGATCTCGGGCTCGGCGGCGTCCGTCGCCTGGGACTCCGAGCAGCCCGACCAGCTATGGATCGGTCATCGCGAGCGGCCGAACGAGATCCTGATCAAGAACCCGGCGCTGATGGGTCCGGCCGGCCGCGCTGCAGCGGCGCTCCCCGGCGGCCATGTCGAAGGCTTCGCCGACACCTTCGCCGCCCACTTCCGCGCGGTCTACGCTGACATCGCGGCCGGCCGGCCTGCCGCACGTCCGGCCTATCCAACCTTTGCCGACGGCCACGATGAGATGCTGGTCAACGACGCGATCGCCGAGAGCGCCCGGCTCGGCCGCTGGGTCGACGTCGTCCGTGACCCGCCCCCCATCGAACGGACCAGCCTGCAGGATCCCGATCCGACGACGCTCGGTCTGCACGGATGAGCAGCCGCGCGATGGTCGTGACCGGGCGGCTGATCCTCGGCGACCGGGTCGAGAACGGCCGGATCACGATCGAAGGAGACTGGATTGTCCGCGTCGAGTCGGGCGGGGCGGACGCAGGCGGGACGGCCATGGGCACCGAGCTCGCGCCGTACATTGCCCCCGGCTTCGTCGATGTCCACGTCCACGGCGGCGGCGGCCACGACGCGATGGGTGGCGCGGATGCGCTCGACGGGATGGCCCGGCACCTGCTCCGGCATGGGGTGACCGCGTTCCTGCCGACCGCGGTCACGGCCCCGCTGCCGAG
>JBDTNS010000281.1:0-3147 GCA_039933675.1 Chloroflexota bacterium | reverse complement strand
GGTCCGGTCAGCGGGCAGCCGACCGAGCTGCTCAAGGTGATCCTCGTCGTCTTCCTGGCGGGCTATCTGTCCGAGAACCGGCCGCTCCTCGTCGAACAGGACACACGTCTCGGGCCGATTCGCCTGCCGCCCTTGCCGTACCTCGCGCCGATGGTGGCGATGTGGGCGATCGCGCTCGGGATCGTCGTCATTCAGCGGGATCTCGGGGCCGCCTTGCTCTTCTTCGCCGTCTTCCTGGCGCTCGTCTACGTCGCGACCGGGCGCCTCAGCTTCGTGATCATCGGGTTCGTGCTCTTCCTTGTCGGAAGCGCATTGATGGCGATGCTGATCGACCACGTCCGGACGCGCGTCGACATCTGGATCGACCCGTTCGCCGACCCGCTCGGAGCGGGCTTCCAGATCGTCCAGGCGCTCCATGCATTTGCGCGAGGTGGCCTGGTCGGGGTCGGTCTCGGTGCCGGTCTGCCGATGATCGGCGGGCGCCCGCCGATCCCCGAGGTCCATACCGACTTCCCGCTGGCGGCCCTGGCCGAGGAGCTGGCGATCGTCGGCGTCGTCGCGATCCTCGGTCTCTACCTCGTCGTCGTCGAGCGAGGGCTACGGATCGGGGCCGCCGCCGCCGACGACTTCCGTTCGCTGCTTGCGGTGGGGCTTTCGCTCGTCGTCGGAGTCCAGGCACTCATCATCGCCGCCGGCAACCTCAAGGTTTTGCCGCTGACCGGGGTCACGCTCCCGTTCATCAGCTACGGTGGCTCCTCCATGTTGGCCAACGCCCTCGTCGTCGGGCTCCTGCTCGCGCTCTCGGACAAGGGTGTCGAAGCGCCACCGCCGCCCCGGGTCGGTTCGCGCTGGCGACGGATCGGCCGGCGGGGGATCGCCTGATGCTCGGATCGGGCGCCTCGCGCCAGCCGCTGGGCCGGACGACCTTTCACGTCGCGGTCGTCCTCGCCCTCGCCTTCGGTGTGCTCGCCGCCGCCGCCGGTTACTGGGGCGTCGTCCAGGCCCCGGACCTCGTCAACTCCCCGAACGACGCGGCGGTCATCGCCGCGGCCCGGACGGTCCCGCGCGGTCTCATCAAGGATCGGACCGGCAAGGTCCTCGCCGGCAACAAGACGGACGCGAACGGCGAGGGCCACCGGGTCTATGCGAGCCGGGCCGTTAGCCAGGTCGTCGGCTATGCCTCGAGCCAGTACGGCCGCGCCGGGCTGGAACGCACCTACGACGACGAGCTGTCCGGGCTGGCCGGCGATCCGCTGAGCGATGCCCTCGCGAAGTTCGGTGCCGACCGGTACGACCCCAAGGATCTCACGCTCGCGCTGTCGCTCGACCTGCAGAAGGCAGCCATCGCGGCGCTGGGCAATCATCGCGGCGCGGTGGTCATGCTCGACCCGAGCACCGGCGAGGTCCTCGCCCTCGCCTCGACACCGACCTACGACGCCTCCGCGATCGCGAACCCGGCGACGGCGCGTGCCGCCTTCCAGGCACTCCAGAACGACCCAACTCAGCCGCTCCTCCCGCGCGCCACGCTCGGCCAGTACGTGCCCGGATCGGTCTTCAAGATCGTGACCGCGGCCGCCGGTCTCGGCTCGGGTGCCATCACGCCCGCGACGACGTACAAGCAGCAGCCGGCCGCGGAGAAGACCGGTCTCCTCGTCTCGGGGTTCCGGGTCCGGGACGGCCACCACCCGCAGACCGGCTCGACGCCGCTCGACCTGGTCGCTGCGACCGAGGTCTCGTGCAACGTCTACTACGCGCTCACGGGTCTTCAGACTGGCGGGGCGGCGCTCGTCGACTATGCCCACCGGATGGGGTTCGGGGCCGTGCTCCCGTTCGACCTGCCGACCGCGGTCTCACAGGTGACGGGTGGTGGCGGACCCAGGCCCGGCGGGTTCAAGGACGACGTCGAGCTGGCGAACGCCGCATATGGCCAGGCCGAGGCCCTCGTGACGCCGCTCCAGATGGCGCTCGTCGCCTCGACGATCGCGAACGGGGGTGAGCTGATGGCGCCCCGGCTCGTGACCGGCGTCACCGGTCGCGGCGGAACGCGGACGGTCGGTCCGCAGTCCATGGGTCGGGTCATCTCGGCGGCGAATGCGAGCGCGATCAACGAGGCGATGGTGGCAGCCGTCGAGGGCCCGCTCGGGCGCCAGTTCACGACAGGGGCGAAGGTGCCGGGCGTCATCACCGCGGGCAAGTCGGGGACGGCCGAGCTGGGCGGCACGGGCGAGCCGCATTCGTGGTTCATCGGATTCGCGCCGGCATCGGCGCCAAGGGTCGTGATCGCGGTGCTCGTCGAGCGGGCCGGGCGCGGTGCCGAGGTCGCCGCCCCGATCGCGGGCGACCTGATGGCGCTCTACCTCAAGAGCGCGCCGTGAGCCATGCGCAGGAGCCCCAGGAGCTTCGTCCCGGGGAACCGCGTCCGAATGAGCCGCGACTGGACGAGGCACGACCGCACGAGCCGCGTCCGCTCATCGAGCGGATCGGCCTGGCCGTCGTGGCGGCCGTCCTGGCGATCCTCTTCGGCGGTGTCGCCGCGGCGTCCTGGATCGGCGGCGAGCTCTTCCTCGCAATCATGGGCGCGGTCGGCTGCCTGATGACCCTGTGGGTCGGTGCCGTGACGCTCGTGCGCGGCTGATGCGGATGCACGGGGCGCGATCGGCGAGCGGCACGGTCGTCGGGAACCGGTCGGACCAACCGGGCGTACTATCTGTCACCCGACACACGTACCAAGCTCCGACCGTCAGCCAGATACGACCCCACCCAGACCCCGGCGCCTCACGATCCGGCGCCCGAGCCCGCGAGAGAGGCCGATGACCAAGATCCAGGAAACCGGGGACAAGGTCCTCGCCAACGTCGAACGTGTCATCGTCGGCAAGCACCACGAGGTCCGCCTCGCGCTAGTCGCGCTGCTGTGCCGCGGCCATCTGCTCATCGAGGACGTCCCGGGGACCGGCAAGACCGTTCTCGCCAAGGCGATCGCACGGAGCCTCGGTGGTTCGTTCCGGCGGATCCAGTTCACGCCGGACCTGCTGCCGTCCGATGTCTCGGGGCTGTCGATCTACAACCAGAAGACGCAGGAGTTCGAGTTCCGGCCCGGGCCCATCTTCAGCCAGGTCGTCCTCGCCGACGAGATCAACCGGGCGACCC
>JBDTNS010000280.1:0-3148 GCA_039933675.1 Chloroflexota bacterium | reverse complement strand
TTCCGGATCAAGACCGTCCAGGGCGCCAACGACTTCGCCAGCCACCAGGAGGTCCTGCGCCGCCGCTTCCGGCTCTCAAGACATGGCGAGGAAGGGAGTGAAGAGGAGCGTCGGTGGGCGATGCCGGACCTCGTCATCGTGGACGGAGGCAAGGGCCAGGTGAGTGCCGCCAAGGAGGTCCTCGATGAACTGGGCTTGCACGACCTGCCGCTGGCCGGGCTCGCCAAGGAACGCGAAGAGTTGTTCCGGCCGGGCGAGTCCGAACCCGTGCTCCTGCCGGCGACGTCACCTGCCCTCTACCTGGTCCAGCGCCTCCGCGACGAGGCGCACCGGTTCGCCATCACCTACCACCGCGACCTGCGGGCGAAGAAGAGCGTCCGCTCGGCATTCGACGACCTGCCCGGCGTGGGTCCGAAGCGCAAGCGCGAGCTCCTCAAGGTATTCGGCTCGATCAAGCGGGTCCGCGACGCACCGGTCGAGCAGATCGCCGCGGTGCCGGGGATCGGACGCTCACTCGCGGCCCGGATCAAGGCGACCCTCGAGGCCTGACCTTGGCGCGCGGCGGAGCGGCCGCCCGGCACGGGAGGTCGGCTACGGGGAGCGGAGGTTCCGTGTAATATCCCGCCTCGATGCGTAAAGCCGGTCCGATCATCATCCTGCTCATCGGAATCTTCGCCCTCGTCCTCGATTTCCTGCCCGGGCTCACCCTTCCGGACTCGACGAGCCCGACGGGTGCGTGGCGGACGGTCGAAACCAAGCTCGGTCTCGACCTCTCCGGCGGCCTCCGGGTCGAGTACCAGGCGCTTCCGGTCGAAGGGAAGAACCCGACCCCTGGCGACATGTCGGTCATCAAGGACATCGTCGAACGCCGCGTGAACACGACCGGCGTCTCCGAGCCGGTCGTCACGACCCAGGGCGCGGACCGGGTCGTCGTCGAGCTGCCGGGTGTCACGGACCCCGAAGCGGTGCGCACGCTCGTCGGCGCGACCGGCCGGCTCGATTTCGTGCCGCTGGGCCAGACCCAGGTCCAGGAAGGCCAGCCGATCGACCTCAAGGCGCATCCGCCGCTGTTCAGCGGCGACCAGGTCGCCTCGGCCACGGTCGGCACCGACCAGAATGGACGTCCGGCGGTCGATTTCGTGCTCAAGGGTGATGGCGCCAAGCTGTTCGGCGACTACACCGCCGCACACGTCGGCGATTACTTCGCGATCACGCTCGACGGCGCCGTCGTCTCCGCACCGGTCATCCAGAACTCCATTCCGAACGGCAACGTGCAGATCACCGGTGGCGGGCTTGCCGGCTTCAACGCCAAGGACGCCGCGAACCTGGTGACGATCCTCAAGTTCGGCTCGCTGCCGTTCCCGATCCAGGCGCTCTCGAGCGAGACGATCAGCGCGACGCTCGGCACGCAGTTCCTCGTTCAGACCGTGATCGCGGGGTTGCTCGGGATCGCCCTCGTCCTCTCGTTCATGCTCATCTACTACCGCCTGCCGGGGCTCGTGGCGAGCTTTGCGCTCATCTACTACACGCTCGTGATGTACGCCGTCTTCCGGCTCGTCCCGGTCACGCTGACGCTTGCGGGGATTGCGGGCTTCGTACTCTCGATCGGCATGGCGGTCGATGCCAACATCCTCATCTTCGAACGGATGAAGGAGGAGCTGCGCCTCGGCAAGTCGCTGCCATCGGCGGTCGAGGCCGGCTTCAATCGCGCCTGGAACTCGATCCTCGACTCGAACGTGTCGAGTCTCATCACCGCAACGATCCTGTACGCGTTCGGTTCGTCGGTGATCCGCGGCTTCGCGCTCGTCCTGATCATCGGCGTGCTCATCTCGATGTTCAGCGCGATCGTCGTGACGCGAACGATCCTGCGCTGGGTCGTCCGTCGCGAGTGGGCGCGCAAGTCGTCGCTCTACGGCCTGCGCAACGACGAGTTTGTCGCGCTTGGCGCCGTTCGACCCTCCGCACGGCGTGAGGCGCGCGCACGTGTTTGACGTCATCCGACGGCGTCGCTGGTTCTACATCCTCTCGCTTGCGGTTACGATCCCCGGTCTCTTCTTCATCCTGCTGACCCCGATCAGTGACGCCGGCCTCCAGTTCACGATCGACTACACCGGCGGCACGAAGTGGGAGATCCGCTTCGAGGATCCCGCGGTGACGCCAGACCAGGTCGAGGCGGTCTTCGCCCAACAGGGCCTCGCCGCGACTGCCGTCAAGGCGGGCTGCTGCTTCATCGAGATCAAGACCGAACAGATCGCCGACGTCCAGGAGCCGACCCCGTCGGCGACACCGGTCGCGACGCTCGCGCCGAGCGGTTCGCCAGGGACGAGCGCCAGCCCGGGGGCCGGGTCGAGCGCGAGTCCGGCGCCGAGTGCGAGCGCAGCTGCCAGCCCCAGCCCAAGTCCAAGCCCGACGCCCAGTGCCAGCCCCTCGGCCGCGCCATCGGGCTCGCCGGGCTCCTCGGCCGCTCCCGGTGCGTCGCCCGGCGCCTCGGGGTCGCCCGCCCCGCCGATCGGCAACACGAAGATTCCGACCCAGGGCAAGCTCGGTCAGGTCGCGGCCGCACTCCAGACCGCGCTGGGCCCGATCGCCGAGCAGCGCAGCTTGACGACGATCGGCGCCGTCGTCAGCAGCGACCTCATCACCCAGGCCCTCGTGCTCATCCTCGTCGGGTCGATCGGGATCCTCGCCTGGATCACGTACCGGTTCCGTGACGTCAAGTTCGGGGTCACCGCGCTCATCGCGCTGGTCCACGATGTGATCGTCGTCCTCGGCGCGTTCGCGATCTTCGGGACCTTCCTTCATGTCGAGATCGATGCCCTGTTCGTCACCGCCATGCTGACGATCATCGGGTTCAGCGTCCACGACACGATCGTCGTCTTCGATCGGGTCCGCGAGAACAAGGCGCGACATGCCGGCGAGCCGTTCGCCGACATCGTCAACCACTCGATCCTGCAGACGTTCGGCCGTTCGATCATGACGAGCCTGACGGTCGTGCTGACCTTGCTGGCGCTCCTCCTCTTCGGCGGGTCGGCGATCAGCGACTTCATCCTCGCCCTGCTCCTCGGGATCATCTCGGGGACCTACTCGTCGATCTTCGTCGCGGCACCGCTCCTCGTCGACTGGCAGCTCTGGGATGACCGGCGGCATG
>JBDTNS010000279.1:0-3187 GCA_039933675.1 Chloroflexota bacterium | reverse complement strand
CGGGCAGGACATCGCGCTCGAGGACCGACGCCGGGATCGGGAGCCCGGCAACCTGGTCGACGACCTCGGCGAGCCGTTCGAGCGCGGCCGATCCGCGCAGTGGGGAACGGCTCGCCGCTAGCGGCGCGATCCCCTGCCAGTCCGGCAGGAACCGGCCGAGGGCGGCCGCGTCGACCGGCTCGACCTCGCGGCGCAGCCGCGCGAGCGAGCGTCGGCGAAGGAGCCGCAGGACCTCCGGGTCGCACCATTCGCGTTCCGCGCCACCCGGCCGGAACTCGCCACGGAGAAGCAAGCCCGCGGCGAGCAGGCGCTCGAGGGCGTCACCGACGACGACCGGCGGGAGCCCCCAGCGACGCGCCGGGTCCGGCGTCAGGAACGGGCCGTGGGTGCGAGCCCAGCGCGAGAGCAGGCCGTCAAGCGCGCCGACCGCCGGGCCCAGGAACGCCGCCGGGATCCCGACCGGCGGCGTGATCCCCACGCCGTCCCGGTAGCGGGCGACATCCTCGATCGCGATCCACCGCTCGTCGCCTGCGATCCGGGTCCGCACGGCGCGGCGGCCCCCCCCGAGCTCCTCGAGCCACGCATCGGCGACGGCCGCGCCACCCTCGGTTCGGGCGGCGACCTCGCTGGGCGACAGGTCGCCGAGCCGGCGGAGGAGATCGTGGACGCCGTCAAGCGTCGTCGCCCGCCGGTCGTCAGAGAGGGCCTGGAGCGTCAGCTCGAGATCGGCGAGCGCATCGGGGTCGAGCAGCTCGCGCAGCTCCTCCTGGCCGAGGAGCTCGCGCAGGAGGTCGCGATCGAGCGTCAGGGCGCCCGCGCGGCGCTCGGCGATCGGCGTGTCGCCGTCGTACATGTAGGCGGCGACGTAGTCGAACATGAGGCTGCTGGCGAAGGGCGAGGCGCGCGGCGTCTCGACCCCGTGGACCGCGATCTCGCGGCTCGCGACGCCGGCCAGGATCTCGCGCAGCGCCGGCAGGTCGAAGACGTCCGAGAGGCACTCGCGGTAGGTCTCGACGAGGATCGGAAAGCTGCCGTAGCGCGACGCCACGGCCAGCAGATCGGCGGCACGCTGCCGCTGCTGCCAGAGCGGAGTTCGCGTCCCCGGCCGGCGTCGCGGCAGCAGGAGGGCACGGGCCGCGTTCTCGCGGAAGCGGCTGGCGAAGAGCGCCGACGTCGCGAGCTGACCGACGACGAGGTCCTCGAGCTCGTCGGGCTCGGGGAAGAGGAGCGCCTCGATCCCGTCGAGTGGGGCGTCGCCCTCGGGGAGCCGGATCGCGATCCCGTCGTCCGACCAGATCGTCTGGACCTCGAGCCCGAGCCGCTCGCCGATCCGCGCCTCGAGCGCGAGCGACCACGGCGCATGGACGCGGCCGCCGAACGGCGTCAGGAGGCAGAGCCGCCAGTCCCCGAGCTCGTCGCGGAAGCGCTCCACTACGATCCGTCTGTCGGTCGGGAGGACGCCCGTCACCTCGCGCTCGTCATCGAGGTAGGCGAGCAGGTTGTCGGCGGCCCGTTCGTCGAGGTCGTGCGTCTCGCGCAGCCGGGCAGTCGCGGTCGCGCGACCCCTCGCGCCGCGCGCGAGATCGGCCTCGAGCTCGCCGACGAACGCGCCGAGCGCCCGGCCGAGCTCCATCGGACGGCCGACCGCGTCGCCATGCCAGAACGGCAGCTTGCCCGGGACGCCCGGCGCCGGGCTCACGACAACACGGTCGTTGGTGATCTCCTCGACCCGCCAGCTGCTGGCTCCGAGGACGACGACGTCGCCATGCATTCCCGCCCGGAGCTCGTAGACCATTTCCTCGTCGAGCTCGCCGACGCGCCGGCCGGGCGTCCCGGCCTCGCCGATCATGAACACGCCGTAGAGCCCGCGATCCGGGATCGTCCCGCCGCTCGTGATCGCGACGACACGGGCGTCGCGCCGGCCCTCGACGACGTCGGCGACGCGGTCCCACACGACGCGCGGCTTCAGCTCGGCGAACTCGTCCGAGGGATAGGCGCCGGCGAGCATGCCCAGAACGCCCTCAAGCACCTCGCGGGTCAGCGTCTCGTACGGGAAGGCGCGCCGGACGACGGCGAGCAGGTCGTCGACCGACCAGGGGTCCATGACCGTCATCGCGACGAGCTGCTGGGCGAGGACGTCAAGCGGGTTGCGCGGAATCTGGGTCGATTCGATGGCGCCCTCGTGCATCCGCCGGGTGACGATCGCGCACTCGAGGAGATCGCCGCGGTACTTCGGGAAGATGACGCCCTTGCTCGGCGCCCCGACCTGGTGCCCCGCCCGGCCGACCCGCTGGAGGCCGCGGGCGACGCTCGTCGGGCTCTCGACCTGGATGACGAGGTCGACGGCGCCCATGTCGATGCCGAGCTCGAGGCTCGACGTGGCGACCAGCGCGGGGAGCCGGCCGGCTTTCAGCTCCTCCTCGATGAAGACCCGCTGCTCGCGCGCGACGCTGCCGTGGTGGGCGCGGACGAGCTCCTCGCCGGCCAGCTCGTTGAGCCGCTGCGCCAGCCGCTCCGCAAGCCGGCGGCTGTTGGTGAAGACGATCGTGCTGCGGTGGCTCCGGATCAGCTCGAGGATGCGTGGGTGGATCGCCGGCCAGATGCTCGTCCGCAGGTCCGGGCTGGTCGCCGGGCCGCCCGGTTGCTCGTCCAGTGGGATGACCTGGCCCATCGCCGACATGTCGTCGACCGGGACGACGACCTGGAGGTCGAGGGGTTTGCGCGCCCCGGCGTCGACGATCGTGACCTCGCGGTCCGGACCGACCCCGCCGAGGAACCGCGCGATCGTCTCGAGCGGCCGTTGCGTGGCCGACAGGCCGATCCGCTGGATCGGCCGGGCTTCGGGATCGCGGAGCGCCTCCAGACGCTCGAGGCTGAGGGCGAGATGGGCGCCGCGCTTCGAGCCCGCGATCGCGTGGACCTCGTCGACGATCACGTGCTCAACGTCCCGCAGGACCTCGCGGGCCGCGCTCGTCAGCATGAGATAGAGCGATTCCGGCGTCGTGATGAGAATGTCCGGGGGACGGCGCGCGATCTGCCGCCGGTCCGCGGTCGGCGTGTCGCCAGTCCGGCTGCCGACGGTGATCTGCGGCGGCTCGCTCCCGAGTCGCGCGGCCGCCAGGGCGATCCCGGTCAGCGGCGCGCGCAGGTTGCGCTCGATGTCGTAGGTCAGCGCCTTGAGCGGCGA
>JBDTNS010000278.1:0-3195 GCA_039933675.1 Chloroflexota bacterium | reverse complement strand
GCGGGCGACCCACGAGGGGAAAGTGGCTCCGGCGGTAGGACTCGAACCTACGACCCAGCGGTTGACAGCCGCCGGTCTCGAAGCCCGTTGTGATCACGATGTTCTCGGTCTTCGTCGCATCAGTCAATCACCGAGTCAGTCACGGCGTCACGTCCCAGGATCGTCGCAAGAGCGGCGCGTCCTCGCCCAGGCGTGAAATGGCTCTCGACCATCAGGCTGGTCCCTGAGCCGTTCACCGCTGGCATCAATCGTGGTCGTCGGGCGCGTGCGGGCGGGTCAGCGGATGCCTCCGAGCGGCCGTCGTGGAACCTCGGCGGTTACGCCAATCCCACACCGCAGCTGATCATGGTGACGGTCACGGACGGCTGACCAAGGATCCGCTCGAGGACGGATGTCGGCCGATCAGGAGGTACGCCTCGGTCACGCCCTTGCCCTTGAGGTCGATTGGTCCGCGTGGTGCCAGGTCGAAGTCGCCGACGAGCGTGTCGGCGACGGCCGCGGAGACCTGGATGGTGCCGGCGGGGGCGGTCGTCTCGAGGCGGCTGGCGGTGTTGACCGCGTCCCCCCACAGGTCGTACACGAACCTGGTCGTCCCAATGACGCCGGCGACGGCGGGTCCAACATGGATCCCGACTCGAACCTGCCAGGGCTCGCCGGCAGCCTCGACCGCGGCGCGCATCGCAAGGGCAAGGTCGGCCGCAGCATGGACATGCCCGACCGGCGTCGCGGTCAGACCGGCCGCGGCCATATAGGCGTCGCCGATCGTCTTGATCTTCTCGACGTCGAACTCGGCACAGGCCGCATCGAAGGTCGAGAAGAGGTCGTTGAGCGAGGCGACGAGTGTGGCGACGGGCAACCGCTCGGAGATCCCGGTGAACCCGACCAGATCGCTGAACACGATCGCGACGTCGTCGAACCGGTCGGCTATCAGTCCCTCGCCGGCGTTCAGGCGATCGATGATCGGCTGGGGCAGGACGTTGAGAAGGAGGTCGTGTGCCTGCGCCCGCGCGCTTTCGAGGTCTCCCCGGACCCGGTCGAGCGCGCGCACGTTCGTGTCGCGGATGTCCTCGACGTTGCGCATCTGGGCCTCGAGGCGCTGCACCTGTCGAGCCAGCTTCGCGTTCGCCTTGCGGAGCCGGTCCATGTCCGCTCCGGGGTCGGACGCCGGGTCGCCGCTCACGTGCCGAGGAGGAGCGCGATGAATGTCTCGTTGAGGAAGCGGCTCGTCGCCGCGCCACGGACCGGTCCGATCTCGCCGTAGCAGTAGAGGCCCGCGATCGGCACCGTCGGGCCGAGGACGGAGCGCGCGAGGTCGGCCTCGACCCGCGTTCGCGATCCGAGCACAAACTGCCGAACTGCGCACGAGAAGATGAGCGCAGCTTCCGGGGGCGACCCCGCCGGGAACCCGTCCGCGGCCCGATGGAGGGCGTTCTCCGTCCCGGTCAGGATGTCGTCCGACGCCGCGGTCGTGAGCTGGACGGACGCGCCGACCGGGATCGATCCGCCCATGAAGACGGCGCCGGTCGCAGGGTCGGAGCCCTGGATCGCCCGCAGATATGCCTCTTCGACCCCGGCCTCGACGAACGCCAACGGGTTCCCGAAGGTCGCGGGTCCGGTCGTGTCGAGGTATCGGGCGATGAACGCAAGGGCTGGCCGCCCGTCGATCTCCTCGAGGGCACCATAGCGCGAGCCGGTGACGACTCCCGGCGAGCCGATCGGGCGCCACCCGGTCCCGACGGCCATCGAGTGGCGGACCGGTCCCGACAGCAGCAGGATCGCGACACCGTCCTGTGCGACGCGGTCATCACGGAATTGATAGGAGGGGACCACATGCGAGAAGTCATGCCCGGCCGACGTCCCTCCGACCATGACGACACCATCGGGTAGCGCACGCGCCATGGCATCGAGCGTGTGCTGGGGGTCGATCGCGAAACCTTCCGTCAGCACGATGCAGATCCTTGGCTTTCGCGTCGTGACGGCGAGTGCCTGACCGACGGCTTCGCGACAGGCCGCGTCCACGTCCTGACCGAGACCCACTCCGAGACCCGTGCTGATGTCGATCTCGTCCGAGGCGAACAGGGCCAGGGTGATCGAATCCTCGGCGAAGCCGTCCGACGAGATCTCCGCCGCCGAGGTCGTGCCCATCACGCTCACGCCAGGGAAGGCCTCGCGGACGCGGTCGAGGATGATCGGGTCGAAGCTGTCGAAGGCGGAGAAGAGCATCCCGGCTTGGGGCGTTTGGCCCGCCAGAGAAGACCGGCAGCCGTCGATCGCGCTCGCGATCGCCTCCTCCGGGTCAAGCTCGTCGCCCCGACCCACAGCCATCCTGAGCACCGCGAACCTCCCGGTCGCACTGTACATCCCGCGCGGTAGCCGGCGATCAGTCAGTCACGCGGTCAGTCACCGAGGCGATGGATGGGGTTGGAGAGAGTCGTCCAGAGTCGTCCGATGCGGGCGACCCACGAGGGGAAAGTGGCTCCGGCGGTAGGACTCGAACCTACGACCAAGCGGTTAACAGCCGCCCGCTCTACCACTGAGCTACGCCGGAACGGATGACGTCGGGTCCGGCGGTGCCGATGCCGCGACCATCGCGGGCGTCGGGTCGACGCCGGCGGTCAGGATAGCACGGGCGCCCGCCGGATCAGGCGATCAGGCGATGGTCAGGGCCGCTGGGCGCCGCGGGGCGCCGCGGGTTACGGTGTCTCGATCGGGCTGTCCGCGAGGTTCCCCCACTCTTCCCACGACCCCGCGTAGGTGCGCACGTTATCGAGCCCCGCTAGCTCGTGCAGGGCGAACCAGACGAGCGCGGCGCGGATCCCGCCCTGGCAGTACGTGGCTCGCGCCTCGGCCGGGTCGGCACCGCTCGCCCGCACGAGCGAGAGCATCTCCTCCACGCTGCGGAACGTACCTTCCTCCGTCAGGAGATCGGAGAACAGGCGCTGCCTGGCGCCCGGGATGTGGCCGCCCCGGTTCGCCCGCAGGTCGGCCCCGACCCACTCGGCTGCGGTCCGGACATCGAGGATCCGGGTCGGGCCGCCCGCCTTGGCGGCCTCACGGCTCCACGCGAGGACCTCGTCGTACGTCGCGATCAGCGCCTCGTCGCGGTCGCCGAGCGTGACCGGTTTGCGGAGCGCATCGGCCAGGTCGGCCTCGGGCGGTTCCTTCGTCGTCTCACCGCCGGCGCGGCGCCAGGCT
>JBDTNS010000277.1:0-3209 GCA_039933675.1 Chloroflexota bacterium | reverse complement strand
CGCCGGGGGATCCGCGAAGCCCAGCGCGACGCCCTGATCGGGCCGCCCCGGTGATCCCGCTCCGGGATGCCAATCCAACCCGGCGAACGCCGCTGGTCACGCTCGGCCTCGTCATCGCCTGCGTTGTCGTCTTCGCCTGGCAGCTCGGGCTCACCGCCAGCGGCGGTGACGCTGCGCTCGAGGCGTTCGTTGCCCGATGGGGTGTCGTCCCGGCCGACCTGACATCCGCCTGGAACCACGGCGACTACCTGTCGCCCGAGACCGCAACGCTCGTGGCGAGCCAGTTCCTGCACGGGAGCTGGCTCCACCTGCTCGGGAACCTGCTCTACCTGTGGATCTTCGGGAACAACGTCGAGGATCGCTTCGGGAGAATCGGCTTCCTGCTCTTCTATTTCGTCGGCGGCGCCCTCGCGGGACTCTCGCAGGTCGCGATCGACCCGAGCTCGCCGATCCCGACGATCGGCGCGTCGGGGGCGATCGCCGCGACGCTGGGGGCGTACATCGTCCTCTTCCCGCGAGCACGGGTGACGTCCCTCGTGTTCCTCGGCTTCTTCTACCAGTTGATCGACGTCCCGGCCGTCATCGTGCTCGGCTTCTGGTTTGTCCTCCAGCTCATCGACGGGTTGACCTCGCTCGGGATCACCCAGGGCAGCGGTGGGGTGGCATTCTTCGCCCATATCGGTGGCTTCGTCGTCGGCGCGCTCGTCGCCCGCGTCGCCGTCAGCGTGGTGGGGCGATTGCGGCGACCGGTGACCCGGCGGGCCGTGGGATAATCGATCGATGGACGACGGGCTGGTCGAGATGGTCGTCGAGAGCGTCAGGGTACACATGCTCTCCAGCCGCCACGTCGTCATCCTCAAGGAAGCTGCCCGCGAGCGCTATCTCCCGATCTGGATCGGGCCGTGGGAGGCAAGCGCGATCGCGATGAAGCTCCAGGGTCTGACGCCTGAACGGCCCCTGACGCACGATCTGTTCGCCACGACCCTCGAGGAGCTCGGGGCGCAGATTGACCGGGTCGTCATCAGCGATCTCTCGGACGAGACATTCCACGCGCGGATCGTGCTGGAGCGGGATGGCCGGACCGTGGAGATCGACGCCCGGCCCTCGGACGCGCTGGCGCTCGCGGTCAGGGCGGGCGTCCGCATCTTTGCGGTGGACGCCGTCCTCGAGCAGGCCGCGCTCGGCGGTGACGGCGGGATCGGCGGTGTCGACGAGGACGGGGAGGGTTCGACGCTCGAAGCAACCGGCGAGGGTCTCGTCGATCCGCGGCTCGACGTCTTCCGGGATTTCGTCAACTCGCTCGACATGGACGCCGAGGGCGAGGGTCGGTCGAGCTAGATCCGGGCGCCGATCAGCCGCCGGCGCGGCGACGGATCACCTTCGTCAGCGCGCTGGCATCGACGCCATCGATGTAGTCGAGCTCGTACCGGCTCGCCAGCAGCGCCACCTCGTTCCGGTCGGCGCGGATGACGTAGACCGGTCGCTTGCCGAGGTTGGCATCGATCACGTCCGTCAGCCCGCCGAGGTTCTCGTCGAGACGCGTCCGGTCGTCGATGATCGTGATGTCCGGGCGCTCGCCGAGGACGAGATGGGCGTACCACAACGGCGTCGAATAGCTCCACCAGCTGACGATGACGGCGTCGGGTTCGAGGGTGTCGAGGACATGGGTCGTCCAGGTGCTCGCGTCCATCCCGCGGCGCTGGTCGACCTGCGCGGCTCGCGCGGGGAGCGCGATGATCGTCGGAACGAGGAGGGCGATCGCAAGGAGGAACGCGAGGGCCGCCCCGCTGCGGGCAAGCGAGTGCCCAGCGGCGGCGGAGCGGGCGGGGTCGGCGGCAGGGCGGTCGCGCTCGCTCGGTTCGTGGGGGATCTCCGGCCGCTCGCCCGCGGGGCCGCTCAGCCACGCGATGACGGTCCCAGCGAGGATGGCCAGCCACGTCCAGGCCATGAGCGCCGGGCCGAGGTAGTAGCGGTTGATGTCGGCATTGACATAGGAGGCGGCAAAGAAGCACGTGACCGCCGCGGCGGTGCCCGTCAGCAACGCGTACCTCGGATTGCGGAGCGACGTCACGATGAAGGCGACCGGGACGAGTGGTGCCAGGATCCCGAACTGGGTCACGGTGCGGGCGATGAGCTCAGCGAACTTCCGCGGCAGCTCGCCGAACGGGTTGTCGAGGCCACCCTGGAACTGCTCCGCGAGAACGATGTAGCGGAAGCCGTCCCACGTGGATGGCGTCCCGTAGACGAGCGGGGCGCGGAAGAGATCCGGTGCCGACCGGAGCGGCAGTTCGAGATAGACGAGGACGACGGTGATCGCGAGCGCCATGACGCACGCCAGGACGAGCCGGCCGCGCCGCCAGATCCCGGGGTCGATGGCCAGCACGTAGAGGCCGACCGGGATCACGAGCAGGAGCGTCAGCGAATGGTTGCCCATCGCGAGGCCGAAGACGATCGCCGCCGCCACGAGGTACCGGTCGCTCCGGTCATCCGCGGCGCTCGCCAGGTCATCCGCGGTGCTCGCCCGATCCGTCCCGCCGAGCCCTCGGACCCGGGTGCCCCACGCGACCAGGAGCCAGAGCAGGATCGCGACGAGCGCAAGGTGGAGCGAATGGGCGTCGGCGTGCGTCCCGATTGCCCACGCGATGGGCGTCAGGGCAAGGCCGATCCCGGCCGCCACGCCGAGGATGAGCCAGCCGGTCAGGGCACGGACGAGGTCGACCGCGAACCCGGCGGCGACGGCGAGACAGATTGCCGACAGCAGGTTCATCCGAAAGGCCGGCTCCCCGAGTGGCTGGAGGACAACCGAGGCGAACCAGCCGAGCAGGACATAGGTCGGGAAGCCGGTCGGGTGCGCGGTCCCCATCAGCGGACCGACGGTCTGGAGCTCGCCCGTGTCCCAGAACGCGACGCCCGGGAGCAGCACCGAGCATCCGGCGGCGAAGGCGATCAGCGCGACGAGCGCCGACGCTGCGAAGCGGGTCCTCGTCACCATCCCAGGGCGCGACTCCAGAGGACGCCCCACAGATTGATCGCAAGCGACAGGACGACGAGGATCATGGCGGACAGCATGCCCCATCTTCGCCCGGTGGCGAGGCGCTCGAAGCCGAGGGTGACGAGGACGATCGCGAAGGGTGCCGCGTCGTTGCTGAACCGGTAACCGAACTGGACCCAGCCCTGGCTGAAATGCATCAGGTCGACGAACGCGATCA
>JBDTNS010000276.1:0-3217 GCA_039933675.1 Chloroflexota bacterium | reverse complement strand
CCTACATCATCACCAGGCCGCCGTCGACGGCGAGGACCTGGCCGGTGATGAACGCCGCCTCGTCGCTGGCGAGGAAGGCGACCGCGTCAGCGATCTCGGTCGTCTCGCCGAACCGGCCGAGCGGCGTGCGGCTAGTGATCTCGGTCTTGAGGGCGTCGGGCAGATCCTGCGTCAGCTCGGTCAGGACGAACCCCGGCGCGACGGCGTTGACCGTGATCGAGCGGCTGGCGAGCTCGCGCGCGGTCGCCTTCGTCAGCCCGATCAGGCCGGCCTTCGCGGACGAGTAGTTGGCCTGACCCATCTGGCCGGCTTGCCCCGACACCGACGTGATGTTGATGATCCGGCCGCTGCGCGCCTTGAGCATCGGCCGGGTGACGGCCTTGATCATGTAGAACGCCCCGTACAGGTTCGTCTCGAGCACCTCGCGCCAGGCGTCGACGGACATCCGCATGATGAGGTCGTCGCGCGTGACCCCGGCGTTGTTGACGAGGATGTCGATCTTGCCGAATGCCGCAAGGACCTCCTTGACGACGGCGTCCGCGGTCTCGGCCTGCGACGCGTCGCCCTGGACCGCGAGCGACTTCCGGCCGAGCGCCTCGACCGCGGCGACAGCCTCGGCGGCCGCGGTCGCGTTGCCCTTGTAGGTGAACGCGACGTCGGCGCCCTGGGTCGCGAGGCGCAGGACGATGGCCCGCCCGATCCCGCGCGAGCCACCGGTGACCAGGGCCGACTTGCCGGTGAGGTCGATCACGCGTGGACCTCCGTGTGGGCGGGTTCTGGCTCCCCGGGGACGACGTCATCGAGCGGGACGTCGACAGGACCGGGTCGCCGCATCAGCTCGGCGAGTGCCTCGGGGATCGGGTCGACCGAATCCCAGTCGAGGGGCACTCGGACGTGCACATCGTTCGGGTCCACCGCCGCGTCGCCGGCGATCCCGCGGGCCGGGTCGGCGGTCCATTCGATCGTGACCGCGCCCGACGTGAAGCCGGCCCCGAAGGCGACGATGACGATGTGATCGCCGACCTTGACCCGGCCCTCGTTGACGGCCTCGGCCAGAGCGATCGGCACGGAGGCGGCCGAGGTGTTGCCGTACCGGTCGAGGTTCACGTACATCCGGTCCATCGGCAGGGCGAGCCCCCTGGCGACCGCCTCGATGATCCGGATGTTCGCCTGGTGCGGGATGAACAGGTCGATGTCCGACGGCTCGAGGCCCGCGTGCTTGATCGAGGCGAGCGCGGTCGTCGCGAGCGTCCGGGTGGCGAAGCGGTAGGTCTCCTTCCCCTCCATCCGGACGTAATGCTCGCCGCGGGCGATCGTCTCGTTCGATGGCGGGCTCTTCGCGCCGCCGGCCGGAATCCAGATCATGTAGGCGCCCTGCGGCTCGGTCGTCATCTCGATCCCGAGTCCCCCGCCGGGTTCGTCGGACGCGGACAGGACGACCGCACCGGCGCCATCGCCGAACAGGATGCAGGTGTTCCGGTCGGTGTAGTCGAGGAAGCGGGTGAGCAGCTCGGCGCCGATGACGAGCACGTGCTTCGCCATCCCGCTCGTGATGTAGGCATGCGCCGTGGCATACGCGTAGACGAACCCGGAACAGGCAGCCGCGACGTCCATCGCCGCCGCCTTCGTGTTGCCGATCGCCTCCTTGACGAGGGCCGCCGTCGAGGGCATCCAGTAGTCCGGCGTGAGCGTGGCCAGGAGGATGAGGTCGATCTCCTCGGGATCGATGCCCGCCGTCCGGATCGCCCGCATCGAGGCGACGGCGGCCATCGACGCTGTCGTCTCGTGCGCCGCCGCGACGCGCCGCTCGCGGATCCCGGTTCTCGACACGATCCACTCGTCCGAGGTGTCGACTATCTGCTCGAGGTCGTGGTTGGTCAGGATCTGCGACGGGGCGTAGCGACCCCAGCCGGTGATGTGTGCGGTTCGGACGGGGGTGCTCACAGGGGTTCCACCTCGATGAGTGGCTGCTTGGCCTTGACCAGGGCGCCGCTGTCGGCCACCACGCGGGTCACCCGCCCGGCCAGGTCCGACTTGATCTCGTTGAACAGCTTCATTGCCTCGATCAGACCGATGACCTGACCAACCGCGACCTCGCCACCGACCTGGACGTACGGCGCGGTCCCGGGGGCGGGCGAGGCATAGAAGATCCCGGTCAGCGGCGCCTTGACCGATGGCGGCGCGTTGACGCCCGGATCGCGCCCGGCCGCGGCGGCTTCCTCGGCACCGGGGACTGCCGGGGTTGGCGCGGCGGCCACGGCCGCGGGTTGGGCGGCGGCCACGGCGACAACCCGCTTGCGCAGGATCAGCGCCGTGCCGCCCGACTCGACTTCGAGCTCGGCCAGCGCCGCGCGCTCGAGGAGCTCGGCGAGGCGATCGATCAGGCCCAGCAGGGCGATGTCGCCCGCGTCGCCCAGCGCGGGCAGCGGGGCCGGTGCCGGTTCGAGTGTCGTCGGCTCGAGGGCCGGGCTTGACTCGTCGGTCATCCCTGCGGGCCGTTGAAGATGAGCGCGGTGTTCTGGCCGCCGAACCCGAACGAGTTGCTCAGCGCGACGTGGACCTGGTTCTTCGACGCGACGTTCGGCGTCAGGTCGAGCCCGGCCGCCTCCGGGTCGGGGTCGGTCAGGTTGATCGTCGGCGGGATGCAGCCATCGCGAATGGTCAGAATCGTCACGATCGCCTCGATCGCGCCCGCCGCGCCGAGCGTGTGCCCGAGCATCGACTTGTTGGCCGTGATCGGCACCCGACCAACGGACTCGCCCAGGATCGTCTTGATCGCCTGGAGCTCCGCCTTGTCGCCCTCGGCCGTTGACGTCGCGTGGGCGTTGACGTGGTCGATGTCCGCGGCCGTGAGGCCGGCCTTCACGAGCGCCCGGCGCGCGGCCCGCACGGCACCGATCCCGCCCGGTGCCGGCAGCGTGATGTGCGAGGCGTCCGCCGTCGCGCCGTAGCCGACGAGCTCGGCGAGGATCGCGACGCCGAGCGCCTGCGCGTGCTCGAGCGCCTCGAGGACGACGACGCCCGCGCCCTCGCCGATGATGAAGCCGTCGCGACCGGTGTCGAACGGACGCGAGGCACCTTCCGGATCGTCGTTTCGGGTCGAGAGGGCACGCATCGCCGCAAAGCCGCCGACCATCGCCTCATAGATCCCGGCCTCGGCGCCGCCGGCGACCATGACGTCGGCATCGCCACGCCGGATGATCTCGCTCGATTCGCC
>JBDTNS010000275.1:0-3226 GCA_039933675.1 Chloroflexota bacterium | reverse complement strand
GTCCTCGTCGTCCATCACTACCTCGGTCTCCGCGACGCGGAGGCGGCCGACGTCCTGGCGATCCCGATCGGGACGTTCAAGTCGCGGCTCAACCGGGCCACCGTCGCCCTGCGAGCCGCCCTCGAAGCCGACGAACGAGCCGGCTCCCTCGCCGGGGAGGCGATCGCATGAACCACGTGATCGATCTCGATCGGGCGTTGACCGCTTATTTCGACACGGAGGCCACGGATGGCGCACCGGCCGGCCTGCTTGACCACATCCTCGAGCGCACGGCCGCACGGCGTCCGTATCAGACCTGGAGTGCGCGCCTGCGTCAGCGGAACCAGCCGCGGCCGTTCGTGCTCGAGGTGCCCGCCCGCGCGATCCTCGTTGGGCTGCTGATCGTGGCGTTGATCGCTGCCGCCGCGTTCGTCGGTGGACGGCTGACCATGGGGCCGCCGATGCCCGCACCGTCTCATCCGCCGAGTACGCCACCGCCTTCGGCTGCCCCGGCGGCGACGCTTGCCCTGGGGTCCGGCCTGGACGGCACCTGGAGTGCCGATCAGCCGGCGACGTTGCGGTTCACCGAGCCCTCGGGCCCGAAGACCCTGACCCTCGCTCTCGGGCCGCGGACGACCATCGGGAACAGCATGGGACGGATCGACTGGCTGGATTCCGATGCCCGCATGGTCGGCGGCGTGATCGAGCTCACGGCCCGCGTCACCGGCTCGGGTCCTGGGCTGGTCGACGAGCAGACCGTGAGCCGCGGTGCGGAGACGCCCGACCCCGGGAACATCCATCCGCCGTGTACGGCGGGCGCGGTCGGCCGGTACGAACCAGCCTTCTCGAGCGGGCCGTGGATGACCTTCATCTCGACCGAGGACGCCTGCGCCGCCCGCCTGTCCGTCCTGTCCAACAGGGTCTGGTGGCGCCGGACGCCCCTCGACGGTGGTCAGTCGACCGTGGTCGACGCGTTCGCGCCAAAGTTCTCGTTGACGCTCCCGCCAGGGTCGTTCACGACCAGCCGCAGCGCCGCGTCGTGGCGGGCCGACGCGGTCGACGGTAGCGTGTCGATGCAGGCCTGGCTCGACCCGCAGGGAGTGCGCGACGGTTGCGACGCCCGCGGCGGCCTCGCCCGCGTAGCGCCAAGCTTGGCGGCGTTCCTCACTTACCTTCGAACCCGGTCCGACCTGGAAGTCGTCTCGTCCGAGGCTTCCACCGTCGACGGGCTCGCCGCGATGTCGATCGTCGTGCGTGCCGCGACCGTCGATGCGTGCGGCCTCTACCTGCGGTACATGACCTGGCAGGGTCTGACCGAGACCTCTGGCGAGGTTGCGTCGCTCGTCCCCGGTTCGGTCGTCCGTCTCGTGATCGTCGAGGTCGGCTCGTCGACCGTCCTGCTCCAGTTCGAACCGAGCGACGCCGCGGACTCGATCGTGGCATCGATCCGGATCGGGCAATGAGGGGATGCATCTGATGCAGCGCTCCATCGATCCGCGCCGGCGACCGGGCAGCCCTCGTCGTCCTGGTGGCCATCGTGGTCTGTTTCGACGCGGCCTCCGAGACACGGGACTTGTACCTGGTGCGACCCGACGGGAGCGATCTTCGGCGTGTCACCAACGCACGTCCAGGCGAGTTGATCCGGAGCCCGCGCTGGAGTCCGGATGGAACGAAGATCACCGCGAACGACCATCGGGTCTCCGGCGGTGTCATCGTCGACCCGAGGACGGGGATGTACGAGCCGTTCGTTACGACGGAGCCATCCGCGTGGCCCATGATCCGGCCACTTCCGTGATCGTCGTTCGGCTTGTGTGGCCTCGTCCAGATCGCACGCGTCACGACCACACAAGTGGGAAAGGATGCTGCTCGAGCATCAACGTTGTCGAATGAACAGATCCCGCTTCGCGCCGAGCCTGGCGCTCGTCATCGTGCTGATCGCGGGCTGTGGCGGCGCTGCCGTTTCCGTCGCGCCAACGGCGACCTCATCCAGCCAGGCCGTGCCGAATCCGATCGCGAGTGACTCAGCGGCGAACGCATCCGCCACGAACGGCGTGGCCATCACCGTACGTAATGGCGAGCCATGGGTGCTGTTTGCGTGGTACCTGCCGGGCAAGAACACGAAGGACATCTTCCTTGCCCGCCCGGACGGCACCGATGCTCATGCGATCCTCACGAACCTGCCCGGCGAACGGGGGGCACCGGCCTGGGCGCCGGACGGAAGCCGATTCGCGTTCGGCACCAGCGATGCGGCCACACCGCTCGGATCCATCTGGACGGCCAACGCGGATGGCTCCGGAGCCGCCCTGCTGACCGGCGGCGGCGGGGCCTGCCCAGATGGCATCGCCCACCCCAGCTGGTCACCCGACGGCTCGAAGCTGTCGGTCATCTGCTACCCGGACCCGGGCGGCCAGGAAGGGTCGGTTGCGATCTTCGACCCTGCAACAAACAAGGTCACGCGCCTGTACACGGTGCGCGAGCCGGAGCATCTGGACGGTTGTGCCTGCTGGTCTCCGGATGGCAAGACCCTCGCGTTCACGATCTTCCACTACGACCCGACCAACCAGTTCGTGGATTCCTCGCTCCTCGCGGTGATTCCGGCGGCAGGCGGTACGGCGCGCCGGCTCACGACATTCGCCATGGACCTGTCGGGGGGCAGCTGGAGCCCGGATGGATCCGAGATCGCCCTCGTCAAGAACGGCGTCGGTATGCGCCACTCGTCCGACCAGCCCTCGAACATCTACGCGATCAAACCGGATGGCACCGGGCTGCGTCAGATCACGAGGTCGTCCGTAGACGGATACATGCGCATCGGCGCGCCTGCGTGGATGCCCGACGGCCGCCTGTCCGTCGTCGTCGGGACAGCGCCGAAGGTCTCGGGGTCCGTGCCGACCGTCAACGACCTCCGACTCGGCTACGTGGATCCAGCCGGAGGCGAGCCCGTGCTATTCCCGGCGACGATCCACGGCGGCACGGTGCGGCCCACACCCACGGCCGGTCCATAGGCGGCGGACTGGCTCACGGGCGAGCTCGCGGGCCAACGTCGCACTCGACGCGCATAGTCAACGAGCATCTGCGGGACGGTCGAGGGTCGAGCGGCATCTACCTGACATGAAGGCCTACGAGGGCGTCGACACTAGCGGCACGACCGAGCTGCTCGCTCGGGCGCGGACCGGTGAGCGCGAGGCGTTCACGGAGCTCGTCGAGCGCCACCACGGCGAGCTGGTGCGGATCGCCTACGCCATCACCG
>JBDTNS010000274.1:0-3248 GCA_039933675.1 Chloroflexota bacterium | reverse complement strand
CGAGGTCGCCCGCATCGAGCGGGCGATGGATCCGCCGCTCGTCTGACGATGGCCGGTAGGTTGGACACGTTCGTCCGGATCTACGAGGTTGGCCCGCGCGACGGCCTCCAGAACGAGTCGATGCCCATCGCGACCGCGACGAAGGCTCGCTTCATCGGACTGCTCGGCGAGGCGGGTCTGCGCGAGATCGAAGCCACGAGCTTTGTCGCGCCTCGGGCGATTCCCCAGCTGGCCGACGCGGACGAGCTGATGCGGGGCCTCGCGCGCGCACATGGGGTGCGCTATCCGGTGCTCGTCCCCAATCTCCGCGGGCTCGAGCGTGCCGAGGCCGCCGGCGCGGACGCCATCGCGGTCTTCACCGCCGCCACCGACGCGTTCACGACCGCCAACATCGGGATGACCGTGGCCGAATCGCTCGATGCCTTCAAGCCAGTCCTGGCCCGTGCCGCCCAGCTCGGCTGGTGGCGGCGCGGCTACGTCTCGACCGCGTTCGGGTGCCCCTACACCGGGCGGGTCGATCCGGTCCGCGCTGTCGACGTCGCGCTCCGCCTCCTCGAGCTCGGCGTCGAGGCGGTCTGCTTCGGCGACACGATCGGGGTCGGCGTGCCGAACCAGGTGACGGCCCTGACCGGGTTGGCGATCGCGGCCGGGATCCCGCTCGACCGGATCGCGTTCCATTTCCACGACACGCGCGGGACGGCGCTGGCCAATGTCGCCGCCGGGCTCGCGGCCGGGGTGCGCTGCTTCGATTCATCCGCCGGCGGGACCGGCGGATGCCCCTACGCACCCGGCGCGGCCGGCAATCTCGCGACCGAGGACCTCGTCTACTTCCTCGATGCGTCGGGCTGGGATTCGGGCGTCTCGCTCGAAGGCGTGCTTGTTGCGGCGCGGTACATCGCCGACGCCCTCGGCAAACCGCTGACCACGAAGGTCGGGCAGGCCGGCGGCTGGGATCCGGCGACGGGCGACCCGGTCGGGCGGGTATGACGACGGTCGTGTTCGGCGTCGCGGCCGCGTCGGCGCACTTGCGCGAGCGCCTCCCGGACGTTCTGCTATCGTCCCGCCCAATGGACGGTGTGGTGCTCGTTTTGAACCAGAATTACGAACCGCTCAACGTCTGCAACCTGCCTCGCGCCTTCCGTCTCGTCTTCGGCGAGAAGGCCGAAGTGATCGAATACGATCACCAGGTGATCCGGACGCCGCGGACGGAGTATCGCGCACCGTCCGTGATCCGGCTCCAGTACCAGATCCGCCGGCCGCGCCCGCGCGTGAAGCTCTCCCGACGCGAGGTGTTTGCCCGCGACCGGCACATCTGCCAGTACTGCGGCCGGCAGTCGCACGACCTGACCCTCGACCACGTCATGCCCCGCCATCGCGGTGGCGGCCACACCTGGGAGAACCTCGTCGCCGCCTGCAAGTCGTGCAATCACCGAAAGGGCGGCAAGACGCTCGAAGAGGCGCGGCTCCGCCTGCTCCGGGAGGCGTTCGAGCCGCGCAGCGACATCTACTCGCTGTTCACGCCATATCTCGGCGACGAACGCAACGAAGCGTGGCGCTCGTACCTGTTCCTGGGGCGCAACTGACCGATCCGGCGGTGCCGGCCGCCTTTCGCGACCAGATCCCGGCGCCCGTGCTCGATCTGCTCGGAGTCCTGTGGGCTGGCGGGCACGCCGCCTACGTCGTCGGCGGGTCGTTACGCGACGTCATCCTCGGTCGCGAGCCGGCCGACTGGGACCTCGCCTCGGACGCGCGCCCCGAACGGCTCCTCGAACTCTTTCCGGGTGCGCTGTACGAGAATCGGTTCGGGACCGTGACCGTCCGGCGCGATGGCGAGACGTTCGAGATCACGACATTCCGAACCGATCGCGAGTACGTCGACTTCCGCCGACCTGAGGGCGTCGACTTCGGCGACACGATCGAGGTCGACCTGGCGCGCCGTGATTTCACGGTCAACGCGATGGCGTGGGGTGCTCGTCCGGGCGAATTGCCGACCTTGATCGACCCATACCACGGCCGGTCGGACATCGCTGCGAAGCTGCTGCGGGCCGTCGGCGAGCCACGGGCGAGGTTCGAGGAGGACGCGCTCCGGATGATCCGGGCGGTGCGGCTCGCGGCGACGCTCGGGTTCGGCGTCGATCCCGGGACGCTCGCCGGGATCCAGGCACGTGCCGAGCTCGCCGGCCACCTGTCGGGCGAACGGATCGCAGCCGAGCTCGACAAGCTGCTCGAGGCGCCGCGGCCGTCGGTCGGGCTTCGGCTGCTGTCGGACACGGGCCTCCTCGGGTCGATCTCGCCCGAGCTCGCGGCTCAGCGCGGGATCCCGCAGAACAAGGAGCCCGGCGAGGACCTGTGGGACCACACGCTCCGGGCGGTCGACGCCGCACCCGCCGCCCGACCGATCGTCCGGATGGCGGCGCTCCTCCACGACATCGGGAAGCCGGCGACCTTTGCGGACGGTCACTTCCTTGGCCACGACGCGGCCGGAGCCGAACTCGCGGGGGCGTTCCTCGATCGGTTGCGTGCGCCGCGGGCTGTACGAACGCGCGTGGTCGACCTCGTCGGACACCACATGTTCAGCTACGAGCCGAACTGGTCGGATGCGGCCGTGCGCCGGTTCATCGGCAAGATCGCCGCGCTCGGCAAGGGGACCCTCGAGGATCTCCTGTTGCTGCGGGAAGCGGACAATATCGGGTCGGGGTTGCCACCGATGGCCGGTCGCCTCGATGAACTTCGCACCCGGATCGCCGCGGAGCTGGCCGCCGACTCAGTGCTCGACCGCGCCGGGCTCGCGATAGATGGCAGCGACCTCATGACCGAGCTCGGGCTGGAGCAGGGGCCGCGCCTGGGGCGCATCCTTGACGAGCTGCTCGAGCTTGTGATCGCCGACCCGGGGCTCAACAACCGGCCGGCGCTCCTGCTCCTGGCCCAGGCGATGCAGACGGAGGATCGATGATCGAGATCCTGCTCCAGGCGGAACGCGCGCTGTCCGTTGGGCTGCTCGATCGCGCCGAGACCCTCTATCGGCAGGTCGCGAAGACCGATCCGCGTAACTCGATCGCAGTGGTCGGGCTGGCGCGGGTCACGCTGGACCGCGGCGACGACGTCGGCGCCCTCGAGCTGGCGCGCCGGGCCCTCGTGATCGACCCGGAGAATGTGGCTGCGCAACGGATGGTTGCCAGGCTCGTCGAGATCCTCGAATACCGCGCCGCGGCCGAGATCGAGGCAGAAGTGGCGGCCCGGCCCGCAGC
>JBDTNS010000273.1:0-3257 GCA_039933675.1 Chloroflexota bacterium | reverse complement strand
GGGCGCCCGGTGTCGAGCGCTGGCTCGAGGTCAGCTCGTGCTCGAACTTCCGTGACTTCCAGGCCCGCCGGATGGCGATCCGCTACCGGCCGGAGCCGGGCGCGAAGCCGGAGCTCGTCCACACGCTCAACGGGTCCGGTCTCGCGCTGGCGCGCATCGTGGCGGCGCTGCTCGAGACCTACCAGCGCCCCGACGGCACGATCGAGGTGCCCGAGGTGCTCCGTTCCTACCTCGGCCGGGAGACGATCGCCCCGGCCTGATCGGGCGACGCTGCCGTTCGCTGGCGGCGTATCCTCGGACGGGAACCGTCCAACCGTTACACGCCGAGGGTCGCCTGAATGATCAATCTCCTCATCGTGCTCGCTGGGCTCGCCATCCTCATCGTGAGCCTGGCGGTCGGGATCGTGATCCCGCTCGGTCGCGCCGCACCCGGTCGGCGCGATGCCCAGCCGGTCCCAGCCGCCCACGTCCTGCGCGGCGTCGTTGGAGCGGTCATCGGCGCGCTCCTCCTCGTCGCGGGTCTCTCCGCGCCGTTCGTCGAGGTGCCGGCCGGCAACGTCGGCGTCGTCACGAACTTCGGCTCGGTCCAGCCGGGGACGCTCGAGCCTGGCCTCCACGTTGTCATCCCGATCGTCCAGCATGTTGCGATCATCGACACACGGGTCCAGCCGCACCAGTTCCAGGAGATCGACGCCGCTTCGTTCGAGTACCAGACGGTCAAGCTGACCGGGGTCATGAACTACCACGTCGACGGCCAGTTCGCAAACGACCTCTACCAGCGGGTCGGCACGGACTTCGCCTCGAAGGTGATCGACCCGGCGTTCAACGACTTCATCAAGTCCGTCGTCCCCGAGTACAAGGTCGACGCCATCCTCGGCGCGCGCGACGAGATCCGCTCGAAGGCGAAGGACGCGCTGGCCGCCAATCTCGCTCAGTACCACATCGTCGTCGACGACATCTACATCGCGAACATCAGCTTCAGCGACGCGTTCCAGCAGGCGATCGAGGCCAAGCAGGTCGCCCAGCAGCAGGTCCAGACCGAGACCCAGATCCTCGCCCAGAAGAAGATCCAGGCCGAGCAGGCGGTTGCCCAGGCGCAAGGCCAGGCGGACTCGACCGTCGCACTGGCAAATGGGCAGGCGACCGCGAACAAGGCGCTGGCCGCCTCGCTGTCCGACCAGATCCTCCAGTACCAGTACATCCAGAAGCTGACCGACAAGATCACCGTCATGCTCGTGCCGTCGGGCAACGCTTCGATCTTCGACCTCAAGGGCCTGCTCAACCAGTCGATGCCGTCCGCCTCGCCGACCCCCTGACGTCGGCCGCCCGTTTGGAGGGAGCGCTGCCATGACCCAGCCATCACCGAGCTCGTGGGTGACCCCGGAGGCCATCTCCGGCCCGGCCCCGGGCATCGAGTTCGCGAGTCCGGGCGAACGGCTCATCGCCTACATCATCGATCTCGTCGTCCAGGCCGCGCTTCTGCTCGGGGTCACCCTCGGCTCGATCGCCGTGGCGATCATCGCGTGGCCGCTCTTCCTGTTTGGACTCCTTGCCGGGTTCGCGATCTCCGTCGGCTACTTCCCGTATTTCTGGGCAAAGAGCGGCCAGACACCGGGAATGAAGATGATGCGCATCAAGGTCGTCCACGATTCGGACGGCGGCCCGCTGACGCAGGGGGAGGCGATCCTCCGGCTCATCGGCTTCTGGGTCGCGGCGACCGTCTTCTACATCGGGTTCATCTGGATCTTCATCGACAAGCGCCGCCGTGGCTGGGCTGATCTCATCGCCGGCACGGTCGTCATCACCGCTCCGTGATCGGCGGCGCGATATCCTGTCGCGTGGAGAGGTGGCCGAGCGGTTGATGGCGGCGCTCTTGAAAAGCGCTGAGTCGAAAGACTTCGTGGGTTCGAATCCCACCCTCTCCGCCACGACGACATGAGCGGATGTGCGGCTGACGGCCGCGACGAACCGTCCTCGCCACCCGGTCGGCCGCCGGGCCTCTGCGGGACGTGCCGTCATTCCCGCCGCATCGAGACGGTTCGCGGATCGGTCTTCCGGCTGTGCCTGCGCTCGGCCGTCGATCCTCGCTTCCCGCGCTACCCGGCAGTCCCGGTCCTGCGTTGCGACGGTTTCGAGCCCGCGGATCCCGTGCCCGGATGACCACGGTGCCCGCCGGTGCGGTGGCGACCACCGGGATCGCGCTCCTCGCCCTGCTCCCGCCCGCATCGGCGCTGGCCGCCCCGCTTGACGCCTCGTTCGCCCGCCGCCCATACTCCGCGGACATCACGAAACAACGGGCTGTGAACGGGACGAGTACCCGTCGCACGTCGATCCAGAGATCCGGCGGTTGGTGCGAGCCGGAGCGACGACGACAGGGAATGGCCCCGGGAGCCTCCGGACCGAACACGAGGCGGCGAAAGCTGCGGACGTCAGTAGGCTCCGGCGCAGAGCGCCAGCGATAGAGGGCAGCGCCGATCGGTCGCCGCGGCAACGCGAATGACCCGCCGGTCACGAGAGTGCGGCATCGCCGAATGAGGGTGGCACCGCGGAAGGCACGACCTTTCGTCCCCGAGACGAATGGTCGTTCTTGATTCTCCGAGGCCATCAGCGATGACATCAGCCGATCCGATCAGCCTGGCGCAGGCCCAGCGCCTCGCCGCCAACGCCGACACGATCCTCCTGCGCGCCACGCGGCCGGCCGATCTCGAGACCCCGATCGGGGCGTTCCTCCGGCTCGACGACGGCGGCCCGGCGTATCTCCTCGAATCGGTCGAGGGCGGGGAGCGCCTCGGTCGCTACTCCTTCCTCGGGGTCGGTCCGCGGCGGCTGCTCGAGGTCCGCGACGGCGTCGCCCGGATCCAGACGCGGCCAGTCACCGAGCCGACCTATTCGGCCGATCTCCCGATCGAGCTCGTCGCCGCGAGCGATCCCCTCCACGCGATTCGCCAGTTCGTCCCGCGACGCCGCGTCCTCCCGACCGAGGGGATGCCGCGCTTCACCGGCGGTGCCGTCGGGGCGCTCGCCTACGACGCCATCTCCGCCTTCGAGACGACCGTCCCGCTCCCCGAACGCGATCCAGTTGGCGTCCCGACAGTGTCGTTCATCGAGACCGACCTCGTCCTCGTCTTCGACCACCTCACCCACACCCTCTCGGCGATCGCCTCGCTGCACACCGAGACGCCCGACCTCGAGGGCCGCTACCGGATCGCCGAGGAGGCGATCTTCGAGGCGCTCGAACGGACCTCGCGCCCGAGCGC
>JBDTNS010000272.1:0-3263 GCA_039933675.1 Chloroflexota bacterium | reverse complement strand
CGGCTACCACAACGACGCCGATCCCTGGAAGGAAGAGCGCTTCAGCGAGTAGGCGCGCGCATCGCCTCGCCTGCCTCGTTCGGCGCCACGTGGATCGAGCCGCGGGCGCCGCCCGATTGACGTCGTGTCCTACAGGTCCAGCCGCTGCCATCCGGGCACGGTCGCCAGGATCGTCCCGGGCGTGAGACGCTGCTGGTCGGTGCCGTCGGCGTTCATCACGTAGACGGGCCGGTCGTTTGCTCCGACGGCCCCGAACGCCCGCAGGAACGCGATCCGAGTCCCGTCCGGAGACCACACGGGCCCGAAGTCACTGCCGGCCGCGCACGGGGAAGTCTTGTCAGGTGCGCACCCGCTCAGCTGGACCTGCCCCGAGCCATCAGCCGCCATGACCCAGATCCCTTCGCCGTCCGGGCCGCCGCTTGCGTACACGATCGACTTGCCGTCCGGGCTCCAGCTCGGAAGCTGGTCCTTCGGCGCGGCCCCGGTCGTGAGCGCGTGCTGGTGGCCGCCGTCACCGTCCATGATCCAGATCTGTTGGTTCACCGGGGCATCGCCAATGTAGTTGTCCTGGTGGGCGAAGACGATCGTCTTGCCGTCCGGCGACCAGGCCGGATAGTTGTTCGCGCAGCCTGCCGCCATGCCCTCGCAGGTCGTCAGCGTCCGAAGACCCTTGCCGGTCGACGCGTCCACGACGTGGATGTTCGTGTGTTCATCGGCGCCGACCGGGCCTTCAAACGCGATCCGCTTGCCATCGGGCGAGAAATCGGGAAACAGCGATCGCCCAGCCAGATGCGTGACCTGTGCCTGCTTCGTTCCGTCGGCCTGCATCGTCCAGATCTCGAACCGGCCGCCCGCGTCGGCGCAGTAGGCGATCCTCGTCCCGTCGGCCGAGTAGGCCGCGCACAGGTGGTTGCCGCTGTCGGTCGTGAGCTGCAGCTCGCCCGAGCCATCCGGGAGGACGGAGAAGATGTTCGAGCTTCCGTCGCTCGCTCGGACGGCGTAGGCGATCCGCCCGTTCTGGACGCCGGCGACGGTTGGCTTGAGCGTGGGCGGAGCCGTGGGAGCGGCCGTGGGAGCGGCCGTGGGAGCGGGCGAGACAGTGGCTGTGGCGGCTGGCGCGGAGGCCGACGTCGTCGGGGCGGCCGTGGTGCCGGTCGCGATCTGGCTGGTCGTAGGGGCGACTCCGCCGCCGCAGGCGGCGACCACGAGGGCCGCGGTGACGAGCGCGCTGGCGAGCGACGAGAAGGCCTTTGGACGCATGTGGACGACATCCTTCGGTCGGGGCGGGCCCACATGACGGGTCTCGTCGCATGGCCTTCAACCAGATGACGGTGGTCGAGGTGCCATCCGATCTAACTCCCGCCGACCGACTGCAGATCCGTCAGCCGGACGGCCAGGTTTGAGACGGACGATCGACGCCGACACGGCGTTTGCCTCTCGGCCGCTCCAGCTACATCAGCGTGCGCATGGGCTCGTCGGCCGTGGCGATCCGAGCCGTCTGCTGGCGCCGGCGACGGCTCGCGGATGTCGGCCAACGGACATCGGGCCGGATCGCGGTAACAGCGGGCCGGTCGGCACGTCGTCGGGACAGCGCCACCACGCAGGTGGCGTCGACCCTGGAGGGAGCTTCATGAGCACGAACCCGCTGCCCGGCTTGCGTCGCGCGGCCCTGGCAGGAGCGATCGTCGGCCTGCTCGCCATCTCGGCGTCGCCGGCCGCAGCCGACACGGTTCCGTCGGCCGACAAGAGCTACAGCCAGAACGGGTCGACAGCCGAGATCACGGTCGGCGGCTGCATCGACAACGGCGACGACACCCTGACCTGCAGTGACGAGCATCTCGCGGTGTTCGCGGGAAAGATGACCGATGGGTCGACCGTGACCCATCCCAATCAGATCTGCGTCGAGATCTTCAGCGTCACGCAGTCGGCGCTCAGCGGCGAATGGCTGGGCGATCCGACCTTCGAGCGCGGCTGCCGGACCGACCTTCCCACCACGGCGATACGGTTCGACTCGAAGCTCGCCTGGGCCACCCTCGCGCCGACGACCCTGACCGTCGAACAGCTCGTCTGCGACAAGGTCGAATGCATCCCCGGAGCGAGTCGCGTGGTCGGGGTGTCCGGGGCCTGGACCCAGGATGGCCCGCTGGAGACGATGAAGTACCGCACCTCCTTCTCCGACGGCACATGCCGTTGGAGCGAGGCCTTCAAGGGCGCAGGTCGGAACGCCACCTTCGTCGGCGAGCTGGACGGCCGCGCGATCGGCGAGGACAGCCATCCCCACCTCGACAGCGGCAAGTACACCTTCCGCTCGCGCTGCGACGAGGTCTGACCCTTCCACAGCCCTCAACGGCCCCGCCGGTCGACCGGCGGGGCCGTGCCACGACCATCCTCGGCACGTCGGGCTGATCGACGTGGCCGAGCAGACATCGATGCTGATTGCTCCGCGGGCCGCAAGGGCAACGAATTGCGTCCGAACCGCGGACCGGCCGAGCACGCAGCGGCGTTCGATCGGCCCCACCGATCACGGGGCGGGGCGCACCGCACGGCGCCACTCGCCCACGGGATGCGTACCGGCCCTCAGACCGCCTCGGCGAGAGCCTCGCCGAACTGGCTCTGGTACAGCTCCGCGTAGGCACCGCCGCGGGCGAGCAGCTCGTCATGCGTCCCCTGCTCGACGATCGCACCGCGCTCCATCACGAGGATCGTGTCTGCGTCGCGGATCGTCGACAGGCGGTGGGCGATCACGAACGTCGTCCTGCCCGTCATCAGGCGGGCCATCGCCTTCTGGATGAGGACCTCGGTCCGCGTGTCGACCGAGGACGTCGCCTCGTCGAGGATGAGGACCGGCGGATCGGCCAGGAAGGCCCGCGCGATCGTCATCAGCTGCTTCTCGCCGGCCGACAGGCTCGTCGCGTCGTCGTCGATGACGGTGTCGTAGCCGTCGGGCAGCGTTCGCACGAAGTGGTCGACGTGAGCGGCCTCGGCGGCGGCATGGAGCTCGGGCTCACCGGCATCGAGGCGGCCGTACTCGATGTTCTCGCGGATCGTCCCGTGGAACAGCCAGGTGTCCTGGAGGACCATTCCGAACGAGCGTCGCAGCGCGTCGCGGGTCAGGTCGCGGGTGTCGATCCCGTCGAGCATGATCCGCCCGCCGTCGAGCTCGTAGAACCGCATCAGCAGGTTGACGAGGGTCGTCTTGCCGGCCCCCGTCGGCCCGACGATCGCGATCGTGGCGCCGGCGGCCACGTCGAGCGACAGGTCGT
>JBDTNS010000271.1:0-3272 GCA_039933675.1 Chloroflexota bacterium | reverse complement strand
TACGGCGCGACCGACATCGAGATCGGGATGGCCGGCGAATCGCCGGTGAGCATCGCCGTTCGACGGTTGGCCCGCGCCCGGCCCGATATCCGCTTGGCCCTGTTCGGGTCCGACCCTCGGTTGCCGATGATCTTCCAGTACAACCCACTCATCCATTACCTGGAGGCCAACGCCCTCGGCGAGGTCGTGTGCACCGTCAGCCGGCTCGACCTACTTGCGCCCCGCATCCGCTACAACGTCCACGACTCGGGCGGGATCGTCGACTTCGCAAGGGTGGAACGGGTCCTCAAGGACTTCGGATACGACCTTGGCAGGCTCGGCGATGCGCCCGAGGTCCGCGGCCCGCGCGGATCACTTCCATGGGCGCGTCCGATCCCCCTCCCGTTCCTCTGGGTAAACGGCCGGCGGGACGCGACGATCAGCGTCATGGGCTCGAACATCTACCCGGAAGACATCGAATCGGTTCTGTACCGCGACCCGGAGGTGATCCGGCGGATGCACTCGTTCATGCTGTCGATGGTCGACGACGAGACCGGGACCCCTCGCCCGTCGGTCGCCCTCGAGCTTGACGATCTCGACGGCATCGACGATCCCTGGCGGGCGGCGACCGCGGAACGGCTTCGGGACGGGCTCGGCGCGCTCAACATCGACTACCGCTCCTCCCTTGGTGAGTTCCCCGGCGCGATGCTGCCGATCGTTTCCACCCACGCGCGCGGGAGCGGGCCGTTCGCCGGCGACGCGACCCGTATCAAGCAGCGCCGGATCAGCTGATGGTGGCCGCGACTACTCCCGCAGGAGGCTGCGGAGGGCGGCCTTGACCCGTTCTTCGAGGCTCGAATCGACGCCGACGTCCGCCAGCGCGGCGCGTGAGGCGTCGCGGGCCTCGGCCAGCGAATAACCAAGCGCCTGCAGCGCGGCGACGATCTCGCCCTCGCTCGCGGCCGCGCCGACGACCGACGAGCCCGAGACGGCCACGCCGGCGGCCGCGACCTTCTCCTTGAGCTCGAAGATGATCCGCTCGGCGAGCTTCTTGCCGATCCCCGGGATCGAGACGAGGACCGCCTGGTCCTGGACCATGATCGCGAGCTGGAGATCGGGCGTCGGCCGCGAACCGACGATTGCGAGCGCGACCTTGGGGCCGACCCCGTTGACGGTCAGCAGCAAGTTGAAGAACCCGAGCTCCTCGGCCGAGCGGAACCCGTAGAGGGCCTGCTGGTCCTCGCGAACGAGGTGGTACGTGTGGAGCTTGAGGCGCCCGCCCGGCTGCGCCGAGGCCAGCACGGCCGGCGCCGCGTACACGCGGTAGCCGATTCCGTCGACCTCGATCACGAGCGAATCGGCGGCCACCGCCCCAACGATGCCCTCGACCGAGGCGATCACCTAGGAGGCGCTGCGCTTCTCGGCGCGCTCCGTGGCGATGGCCTCGCGGACAGCTCTCGCGTAGCCCGTCTCGCCGCGCGCGATCGGTGCAGCCGATGCCCGGTCGAGGACGGCAGCCGGCGCGATCCCGCGGCCGCGATCCGTGTTCGCTACCCAGGTCGCGATCGCCAGCGCATCCGCTGCATCGTCCGGCCGCGGCCGTTCGGCCATCCCGAGGACCAGCTGGACCATCCGCTGGACCTGCTCCTTGTCGGCCGCGCCGTAGCCCGCGATGGCGCTCTTGACCTCGTTCGGGGTTGCCTCGCGGACGGGGGTTCCGTGCTCGGCTGCCGCGAGCAGGATCACGCCGCGCGCCTGGCCGACCGCGAGCGCGGTCTGGACGTTGCGCGAAAAGAACAGCCGCTCGACGCCCATCAGGTCGGGCTGATGGAGCGCCAGCAGCTCGTCGACGAGCGTGTGGATCGCGAGCAATCGCGCGGGAAGCGACAGGTCCGGGCTCGTGGTCAGGCAGCCGTGGTCGACCTCGCGCAGACGGCTGCCGGTACGTTCGACGATCCCGTAGCCCATCGCGGCCGTCCCCGGGTCGATCCCGAGGACCTTCACCCGGCGACCTCCGCGAAGACGTCCTCGGGGATGTCGAAGTTCGCCGTCACCCGCTGGACGTCTTCGAGGTCCTCGAGCAGCTCGACGAGCCGGAGCGCCTGGCGCGCCTTTGACGAGTCGAGCTCGACGGTCTGCTTGGCGACCATCGCCGACTCGGCGCTTTCGATCGGGATTCCGGCGGCCTCGAGCGCCTGAATGACGGATTCGAGTTCCGCTGGGGCGGTATAGATGTCGATGGTCTCGTCGCCGTCGGTGTCGACGTCCTCGGCGCCCGCGTCGATCGCGGTCAGCGCCACTTCGTCCGCGTCCAGCCCTGGTCGCGGAACGGCGATCAGGCCACGCGTCTCGAACTGCCAGGCGACCGCACCGGACCCCGCCAGCTGGCCGCCGGACTTGCTGAACATGGACCGCACCTCGGCAGCCGTCCGGTTGCGATTGTCGGTCTGCGCCTCGACGAGAACAGCGACGCCGCCGGGGCCGTAGCCCTCGTAGACGATCTCCTCGAACTGCTCGGCCTCACCGCCGCCGGTCGCCTTGTCGATCGTGCGCTTGATGTTGTCCGCGGGCATGTTGACCGAGCGCGCCTTCTCGATAGCGAGCCGCAAGCGGTAGTTGGCGTCCGGGTCGCCGCCGCCTTGGCGTGCCGCGACGCTGATCTCGCGGGCGACCTTGGTGAACAGCGCGCCGCGCTTGGCGTCGGTGATGCCCTTCGCGCGCTTGATCGTGGACCATTTGGAGTGACCTGACATCGCGGGGCGGAGTATAGCCGACTATCATGGGCCGACCGCTTGCGCTCCCGGACGTCCCCCCTGTTCTGTTGCAGAAGAAGGATCGACGAAGCCGATGACGATGAAGAGCGTTGACCTGCCCCACCTTCGCAGCGTCGTCCTGGCCGGCCACGCCGGCTCGGGCAAGACGACGCTTGCCGAACAGCTCCTCCACCGGGCCGGCGCGATCCCGCGACTTGGTCGCGTCGACGACGGGACGGCGCACCTCGACTTCGAACCCGAGGAGCAGAAGCGCCGGGAATCGCTCAGCCTCGCGGTCGGGACGTTCGAGTCCGATGGGACGCGCATCTCCCTCGTCGACACGCCCGGCTACCCAGACTTCATCGCCGATGTCATCGAGGGGTTCGCCGCGGCCGATGGCGCGATATTCGTGATGGACGCGTCGGGCGGCGTCGATGCCGGGCTCGAGCACGCCGTGGCGCTCAGCCGCGGGAACGGGCGGGCCGCCTGCTTCTTCATCAACAAGAGCGACCGCGAGAACGCCGACCCGACGGCCGCGCT
>JBDTNS010000270.1:0-3275 GCA_039933675.1 Chloroflexota bacterium | reverse complement strand
ATCACCGACGCGCTCCTCCAGGCGACCGACCGGTTCGCGACGCGACGAGCCTGATCGCCGGTCCGGGCTCAGAGACCCGGAAAGACCGTCTCGTCGCGAACCTCGTCGATCCCGGGGACCCGCTCGACGACGGCCACGATCGAGTCGGAGTCGTCGATGTCGTCAACGGTGCCGCGGATGATCGCGGTCGAGCCGACCACGGCGATCACGAGGTCATCGGCGAACCGCGAGGTGGCGCTGTCCGCGCGGAGCACCTCGCGGATCCGCTCGTTGAGATCGCCCTCCGCGGAGAGCAGGACGCCCTCCTCGTCGTAGCGCTCCTCGTCGGCCGCGATCCCGGTTCCGGCCGCGATGACCGGATCGTCAGAGCCGTCGGGGGCAATGACCGGCGGGTCGATCGGCGGGACCCACGGCATGCCCTCTTGCGCCGCGACCTCCGGATCGTCGGTCTCCTCGTCGCGCAGCCCGTCCAAGGCCAGACCGCCCAGACCAGGGATCCCGCCGGCGTCGAGGTCGGGCACGCCGCTGGGTTCGAGTCGGTCGAGGTCGGTCATCGTCGGGATCCGTCGTCCCTCGATCTCGTCGAGCTCGAGGACGGCGTCCTGGTCGGCGGGCATCTCCTCGCCTTCGAGCGCCTGGAGACCCTCGAGGAATGGGATCGTCCCGATGTTCGGGCGATCGTCCGGCAAATCCCTGCGGGTTGGCATCGCGTCCCTCACTGCGGGTGAGCGCGATCGAGGACTCGTCGGCCTTGCGGCCGCGCTACGGGTTGGGGTCCAATCGCGGGCGTCTACACTACGCCGCCCGGGCGATCAGGCGGCGTTGACGATCTTGGCCGGCCTTTCAGCCTTGCCGGCCTTGTTGGCCCGGGCCGCTCGCCTGCGGCGCGTCTCGACGGTCTCGGCCTCGAAGGTGACCTTGTCGAGCGGTTCGGCTGCGCCGAACAGGGCGAGCGCCAGCCGCGCACGAGCGCGGTATTGCCCGGCATCGAACTCGAAGCCGACCATCGTTCGGCCGTCGCGATCGGTCCACGACGAACGGCTCGACCCGGTGAACTCGAGCGGTACGCCGCCGACGACTTCGACGACCAGGTGCGCGTGCTCGGCGATCGCAGCGGGCACCGGGATCTCCACGCGCGAACCGGTCAGCGACACGTCGCGGATCGTCGCTTCGAGACCGTCGAGGCGACCGGGCATCTCGGTCTCGAACCGCACGCTGGAACGTCGCTCGGCGGCATAGCGCGGCGATCGGACGCGACGGATCGCGAGCCAGACGAGGACGACGTTGACGAGCATCCAGGCGAACGCGGCGTGGACGGCCCACGGGACGACGTAGTGGACCGGGGTGACGCCGAGAATCGTGAGCGCATACCAGGCGGCCGCGACGAAGGTCAGTCCGAGGATCCCGGTCAGAAGCCGCGGGACGTGCGTCCGGCTCCGGCCGTCGCCGGTCCGACCCTTCGGGGTCACCCGGAACGTCGCTCGACGGTCGCCGACGAGGCTCAGGGTCGCCAGCAGGTTCGGCGTCATCCGGACGAACTCGAAGATGAGCGAGAGGACCGGCCGATGGGCGCCGCGCGAGAGCGCCCGCATCGAGAGTTGCGAGACCGCGAACATCGTCCCGAAGACGATCGCGAAGGTGAGCGCATCGGCATTGATCGGGACGGCGCCGGTCGCGATGACGACCATCGGCAGGAGCAGATAGCCGAGCGAGCGCCAGGCATCGAACCAGCCAAGCAGCGTCGCCGCGTACGACAGTCGCTGCGGGATGGAGAGCCCGCGCACGAAGAGCGGGTTCTCCTTGCGCAGGACTTGCATCGCGCCCGTGCCCCAGCGATGGCGCTGGAGCTGGTACGTCGCGGCATCCGAGGCGGCAAGGCCGCGGGCGAGGACCTCGTTGTGATAGACCGTCCGCCAGCCGCGGCGGTGGAGCCGGATCGTCGTGTGGATGTCTTCGGTAATCGTGTCGGTGGCGACGAGGCCGACATCGCGCAGCGCCGCGACCCGGACGACTGCGCCGGTTCCGCACCAGAACGCGCCGCCCCAGCGGTTCTTGCCGGGCTGGATGACACGGTAGAAGAGCGTCTGCTCGTGGAAGCGTTCCGAACCGGTCGCGTCGGTGTCGGCCACGGCTCGTGTCGCGCTGCCGCTCTCGTGCTCGAACGACTGCAGGTTGTAGAAGTCCTGTGGCGTCTGGACGAGCGCGACATTCTCGTCGTCGAAGTAGCCGAGGGTGTGAACGAGGAAGTCGGGCGCCGCCACGTGGTCGGCATCGAGAACCCCGATGAAATCGGCGCCGATCACCCCGAGCGCGTGGTTGAGGTTACCGGCCTTTGCGTGCTCGTGGGTCGGCCGCGCGAGATAGTGCGCGCCGAGGTCGGCCGCGAGCCGGGCGACCTCAGGCCGGTTGCCGTCGTCGAGGACCCAGGTTTCGTGCCGGACACGCATCGAGACGGCGGCTGCGATCGTCGGCATGAGGACCTCGAGGTCCTCGTTGTAAGTCGGCACCAGGATCGCGACGCGGGCGGGCGAAACCGTCACGTCGTGCGTGGCCGGTCGCCGGCCGATATCCCACAGCGAGAAGCTGAACAGGAGCAGCCCCAGGAAGGCATGGACCTCGAGGATGAACAGCGGGATGGAGACCCACCAGACGTCGAGCGCGAGCGTCCAGCCCGCCCGCCAGACGAGGTATGCGAGGGTGATCGCGAGCGCGAGCACGGCGATCGAGCGGATCGCCCGGACGCGCGCTGGCGTCTCGAGGGGAGGCACCGCCGGCCCGGGCAGTGTCGCGCGGAACCAGCCGGCCCGCGGGCGACCGGTGTGGAAATTCAACATGGCCCAAATGTCAGGGTGGAGGAGGCTCGCGCTCCATGACCCGAACGTTCAGGTCGGGACCCCAGATGGGCTACCGACTAGACTGGCTGCCCATGACCGCCCGCCATCTCATCGACGTCACCCCACCGGCGGAAACCGCCTTCCTCGTCGCCGTCGACACGGGCAGCGAGGACGGCTGGACCGCGCAGGACTCGCTGGCCGAGCTGGCCAGCCTGGCCGTCACCGCCGGCGCCGAGGTGGTCGGCGCCGAGTGGCAGAACCGCCGCCATGTCGACCCGAACTGGTACGTCGGCAAGGGCAAGGCCGAAGACCTCGCCGCGGCGAAGCGCGAGACCGGTTTCGAGGTCCTGATCGCCGACGACGAGCTGTCGCCCGCCCAGCAGCGCGCGCTCGAGGAGCTGCTCAACGTCAAGGTCATCGACCGGAGCCGGCTGATCCTCG
>JBDTNS010000269.1:0-3285 GCA_039933675.1 Chloroflexota bacterium | reverse complement strand
CCACGTGATCGGCAAGGACATCGCCCGGTTCCACACGATCTTCTGGCCGGCGATGTTGTGGAGCGCCGGCCTCGAGGCGCCACGTCACGTCTGGGTCCACGGCTGGCTCCTCGCCGCGGGCGGTGAACGGATGAGCAAGAGCCGGGGCAACTTCTTCGATCCGAACGACTTCGTCGCGGCGTTCGGTGGCGATGGCGCCAGGTACGTTGCGCTGCGCGAGGTCCCCTTCGACCACGACGCCGAGGTGAGCTGGGACTCGTTCGTGCGGCGCTACAACGCGGATCTCGCCAACGATTTCGGCAACCTCGTGAACCGGACGGTCTCGATGACGAACCGCTACCTCGACGGGGAGCGTCCGGCGTCCCGACTCGCCCTTGATTCGTCATTCGGCGAGGGCTGGGCGGCGATTCTGGCGACCTATCGCGAGCGCCTGGAGGGCTGCCACCTTCACGACGCGCTGGCCCATCTGTTCGAGTTCATCGGCGCGGCTAACAGGGTGGTTGACGCCGAGCAGCCGTGGGTCCTCGCCAAGGCGTGGAAGACCGGCGACGAAGCGGCGGGGGAGCGCCTGCGCGGGGTCCTCGGCGACCTGATCGAGGCGTGCCGGCTCGTGGGCCTCGCTGCGGCGCCGTTCCTCCCGGCGACCGCGCCGCGTCTCCTCGCCCAGCTCGGACATGGGTATCCGTATGGGCCGGACGGGAACGGCGGCCCGCCGGTCCTCGGGGAGCTGACCTGGGGCGCGCACACCGGCGAGACCGGCCGGTTGACTGCACCGGAGCCGCTCTTCCCGCGGCTTGACGTCGAGACCGCGACGCCCTGACGTTTCACTCCGTCGAACCGGCATCGCCTAGGATGCCGGGGTGCGCATCGTCGACAGCCACTGTCATCTCAACGCCGATCGGTTCGAACGCGACGCCGACCAGGTCATCGGGGGAGCGCGGCTGGCCGGCGTCGAGCGGGTCCTCGTCCCGGGCTGGAACGTCGCCTCGTCGGAGCGCGCCCTCGTCTGCGTCGATCGCTTCGCCTGGCTCGATGCCGCCGTCGGCGTCCACCCCCACGATGCGGCCAGGGTGGACGACGCGGGCTGGCGGCAGATCGAGACGTGGGCGTCCGACCCTCGGGTCGTCGCTATCGGGGAGACAGGGCTCGACTATGACCGGGTCTTCAGCCCGATCCCGGACCAGTTGACGAACCTGCGCCGCAATCTCGCGCTCGCTCTCGAGACAGGCAAGCCCGCGATCCTCCATTGCCGCTCGGCCGAGGGCCGCCGCGACGCGCAGGACGCAATCGTCGGCGAGCTCGTCGCCGCGGGCGTCGGTGGCGCGGCGTGGGCCAACGCGTTCGAGGATCGGCCGGCAGCGGTCATCCATTCCTATTCCGGTCCGGTCGACTACGCGCGAGCCGTCATCGACCTCGGGCTCGCGGTCAGCTTCTCCGGTCTCGTCTTCCGGAGCGGCGAGGAAGCGTCGGCCGAGGCCGCCGCGCTCGTGCCCGCTGAACGCCTCCTGACCGAGACCGACTCGCCGTTCCTGGCCCCGCCGGGCGCACCGCGCGGCCGGAACGAACCGGAGTGGGTCCGCGTCACCGCCACGTGGCTCGCCGAGCGCCGCAGCGTCACGGCCGATGCGCTCGGGCCTATCCTCGTCGACGCCTACGATCGCACCTTCCAGACGCCCCGGGGGCCCGCATGACCGAGATCCACCGCCGGTTCGCTCATATCGGCGCCGGCCGTGTCGTGGCGGCCGGTCTTGTCCTCGCCCTGGTCGCCGGCGCGTGCGGACCGTCGGTCCCTAGTGCGGCGCCATCGATTACGGCTTCGCCAGTCCCTGCGATCACCGCTAGCCCGAGTGCCGCCTCGACCCCGATCGCCAGCCCGAGTGCCGCATCGACCCCGATCGCCTCGCCGTCCGCGGCAGGCGCCTGTCCGGTCGTGCCGCAGACCGGCGGCCGGTTGCCGTCCGACCGGATCATCGACCTCCAGGTCGCAGCCGGGGCGACGGCCGACACGCTCACGTTCGTGTTCGGCCTGGCCTCGCTCGGGGGCCAGGTGGGCGCGGCCAGGGGCTCGCTCGACGCCGCGCAGCCGCCCTATACGCAGGCGGGGAGCGGCGCCGCGGTCGAGGTGATCGGAGCGCACGTCATCCGGGTGCGCTTCGACGGGATGTCGCTCCAGAACGACGCCGGCGAGGAGATCTACAAGGGCCAAGCCGAGATCAAGCCGTCCTTCCCGGCCCTGCGCGATGCCGTCGTCTTCGACAGTTCCGAAGGAGTGATCGCCTGGTATATCGGGTATGACGGGACCGGCTGCGTCACACTCGCTCGCAGCGGGACCCGCTTGACGGTGACGATCGCGCACGGCTGACGCGTGCGGGTTGACAGCCTGGACCCCGGTTCGCTAATCTCATTTAGCACTCTCGCAGTGAGAGTGCCAAACATCGCGAACAGCCAGTCCGACGGCGCCGGGACCACCGGCTGGAGGGTCGGGACGGCGTTCGACGCGATGTGTCGACAGAGGTTCCAGGGTTAATCGGTCCCTTCGCCCCAACCCGGCCTGACCGATATCCCACGAGTCCACGCCCGGCGGCCGGCCCTGGCCGTCACAGGAGGAATGCACGTTGGCCAAAGCCACTGCGATTGCAAAGAAGCTCCGCCCGCTCGGTGACCGCGTCGTCATCAAGCCGAGCGCCCGCGAGGAGATGACCAAGAGCGGCATCGTCCTCCCGGATACCGCGAAGGAGAAGCCCCAGGAAGGCTCGATCGTCGCGGCCGGTCCCGGGAAGATCCTCGAGGACGGCAAGCGCGAGACGATGGACGTCAAGGTCGGGGACAAGGTCCTCTACGCCAAGTACGCCGGGACCGAGTTCAAGGTCGACGGCGATGACCTGCTCATCGTCAGCCAGAAAGACATCCTGGCGATCGTCGAGGACTGACCGCGCGGTCGTCCTGTCACACGCCCCATACGTTCCTTGGAGGGACTTCCGAATTGGCTAAGCAACTCATCTTTGACGAGACCGCTCGTCGTTCACTCAAGCGCGGCATCGACCGCCTCGCCGACGCCGTCAAGGTCACGATCGGTCCGAAGGGCCGCAACGTCGTCCTCGACAAGAAGTTCGGCTCGCCGACGATCACCAACGACGGCGTGACGATCGCGCGCGACATCGAGCTCGAGGATCCGTTCGAGAACATGGGCGCCCAGCTGCTCAAGGAAGTCGCGACCAAGACCGACGACGTCGCCGGCGACGGCACCACCACCGCGGTCGTGCTCGGCCAGGCGATGGTCGCCGA
>JBDTNS010000268.1:0-3298 GCA_039933675.1 Chloroflexota bacterium | reverse complement strand
GCGAGCGGGACCACGCGGCCGTCGGCGTCGATCGTCGCCTGCCGGCGCAGCCGCTTCAGCTCGGCGCCGGGGACCTGATCGCGCGCGTGGTAGCTCGAGCGGACGAGCGGGCCCGACTCGACATGCTTGAACCCGAGCGCCTGCGCCTCAACCTTCATCTCCGCGAACTCGTCGGGGTGGTAGTAACGCTCGAGCGGGAGGTGCTGGAGCGTCGGGCGGAGGTACTGGCCGATCGTGAGGATGTCGCAGTCGACGGCTCGAAGGGCCTCGAACGCCTCGGTCAGCTCGTCGCGCGTCTCACCCAGCCCGACCATCAACGAGCTCTTGGTGTGGACCGGGTACCCGATCTCAAGCGCCATATCCTTGGCGCGATCGAGGACACCGAGGCTGCGATCCCAGCGGGCGCGCTTGCGGACCGGCTTCTGGAGGCGGCGAACGGTCTCGAGGTTGTGGTTGAGGATGTCCGGCTGTGCGTCCATGACCGTGCGAAGCGGCGCGTCGGTGCCGTTGAAATCGGGGATGAGGACCTCGATCCCCATCCCGGGCGAGGTCTCGCGCATCCGCCGGATCGTCTCGGCGAAAATCCCCGCGCCACCATCGGTGAGGTCGTCGCGGGCGACGCTCGTGACCACGACGTGTTCTAGACCGAGCCCCCCGATCGCCTCGGCGACGCGGCGCGGCTCGTCGTCGTCGAACCAGGTTGGCTTGCCGGTCTTGACCGCGCAGAAGCCGCAGGCCCGGGTGCACGTATCGCCGAGAATCATGATCGTCGCGGTGCGCTGGTCCCAGCACTCCCCGATGTTCGGGCAGTGAGCTTCCTCGCACACCGTATTGAGCGAGAGTCCCCGGAGCAGGCTCTTGAGCTCGTGGTAGTTCTCGCCGGACGGGAGCCGCGATCGGATCCAGTCCGGGTGACGCCGGAGCGCCATCGATCCATCTGCGGCGGGATCGCCGGTCAGACCGCCACCGAGCGCGATCGTCGGCATCTCGGCGTGATGCGCGTGGGCGGCATCGGATGGGCTGAACATCGGGAGCTCGCGAACCATCCGCTAAGTGTACGACTCATCAGCCGGGAGAGCCGCCGCCGAAGGTTTCGCGCATACCGGTCTCGAGGCTCCGCGGGGCGAAGCCGAGCTCGGCGACGGCCTTGGCGCTGCTCCCCCAGTACGTCACGCCGTCGCAGACACTGACGATCTCGCGGAGGTTGGGGAGCAGCCCGAAGAGGACGCCGGCGTTCGGGGCGAGACGCGCGCCGGTGCGGAGCACGAGGTTCGGGACACGCAGCCGTGCGGCGCGCCGGCCGCCGACCCGGGCGGCGACCGCCATCGCGTCGCCGAGGCGCACGTTGTCCGCGGTCAGGATGTAGGCCTCGCCGAGTCGGCCGCGATCGAGCGCAGCGACGATCCCCACGGCGATGTCGTCGACGTGGGTCAGCGAGATCCCCATGTCAGCGAAACCGATAAAGCGTGCCGTGCCGTCGTGCGCGGACTTGAGCTGGGCGCCTACGCCGGAGTGGTCGTTCGCGCCATAGACGACCCCGGGCTGGACGATGACGATCGGTGCACCGGTCGCGATGCGAGCCTCGGCCCGGAGCTGGGCCGCATATTTCGTTTCGTCGTAGTAGCTCACAAATCCGTCGGCGAGATCGCGACGGTAGGTCTCGTCCGGGATCCGGCCGTGGGTGTTGCCGAGGACATTGATCGTCGAGATGTGAACGATCCGCGGCGTCACCAGGGCGATCGCGGCATCGAGGACGCGCTCCGTGACAGTCACGTTCGCCTCGTACATCGCCGGCCGTGCCGACGCAGGAATGCCGATCAGGTACGAGCCGGCGAGGTGGATGACGGCGTCCGCGCCACCCATCGCAGCACGGATATCGGGATCCGAACGGAGATCGCCGACGACCACGCGAACGCCGAGATCGCGAAGCGTTGTCGCACGCACCGGATCGCGAACGACGGCGACGACCTCATCGCCTCGGTCTCGCAGCGTGCGCGCGACGCGACTGCCGATGAACCCGGTCGCGCCGGTGACGAAGATCGTGGCGGTCATCGATGGTCCGGCGGTCGGCGGTTTTCGGGGCTCCGGACGCCCGGACTTCCAGGCTCGATCAGTAGACCGCCGTCTCCGGGCCGATTGCCTCGAGCGAGTGCTTGATCGTGCGCAGGAACGCGGCCGCCTGGGCGCCGTCATTGGCGCGATGGTCGATGGCGAGGACCATGTTCATCACCGGGCGGATGGCGATGACGTCGCCTTCGGGCGTCTCGAGCACGACGGCACGCTTCGTGATCGCCTCCATCGTCAGGATCGCGACCTCGGGGACGTTGATGATCGGCATCGTCAGGTTCGAGCCGAACCAGCCGGTGTTGTCGATCGTGAAGGTGCTCCCGCCGTAGTCCTCGAGGCGAAGCTTGCCCGCGCGTGCTCGCGCGGCAACGTCGGCGATCGCGCGGTTGAGCCCGCTGATCGAGAGTTGGTCGACATCGCGGACGACCGGGACAAGCAGGCCGTCGTCGACGGCCACGGCGACGCCCATGTGGATCCGTCTCCTGGCGAGGAGGCCGTCGTCGGTCCAGTGCGCGTTGAAGGCTGGGTAGTGACGGAGCGCATCGACCGCCGCCTTGATCACGAACGGCACGTAACTGAGCGAGATCCCCTCGCGCGCCTGGTACTCGCGCTTGGCGGCCTCACGGGCGCGCACGAGGGGCGTGGCGTCGACCTCCATGTGGACCCAGGCATGCGGGACGGCCAGGGCACGGGTCATCTGGGCCGCGATCCCCTTGCGCATCTTGGTCAGCGGCACGAGAACTTCGTCGGCGCCGGCGGGGAATTCGATCGGCGTGTCGACCGGTGCGACGGGTGCGGGCTGGCGCGGCGAGGCCGGAGCGGAGGCGCTCGAACCGTTCTGGCCCGAGACGCCGACCGGGCTCGCCGTCGTGGCGGTAGTCGCGGCGGCCGCGGCCGCCTGTGGGGCCGCGCCGCCAGCGCGGATCGTCTCGACGACGTGGAGGACGTCCTCGCGGGTGATCCGTCCGCCGCCGCCGGTCCCGACGATCTGGGCAGCGGTCAGCTCGTGCTCGCGGAGGAGTCGCCGGACCGCCGGGGTCATCCGGGCGTCCGGGTCGGCGATCGACGGCGGCGCTGCGACCGCGGCGGCAGATGCCGCGGCAGGAGCGGAGACTGGCGCCGGGGCCGCGGCTGGTTCCGGGGTCGCGGCGGCAGCCGGAGCCGGCGCGGGAGCCTCAGCCGCCGGGTTCGATTCGTCGGAACCGGCCGGACCCGCCGCGGGGGCGGTTTG
>JBDTNS010000267.1:0-3302 GCA_039933675.1 Chloroflexota bacterium | reverse complement strand
TTATCACGGATTTCCTGTCACTCTTCAGTTGTTAAGGTGCAGCGGCCGGGGCGCGGAGGCCCGCGGCGCAGAAGATCGATGATGGGGCTTGCGGGTCGCCGTGTCAAACGGGACCCTGGTCCGGACCTGGCGGTCCGCGGCCGTCCGCGCTACCTCCCGGGAGGCGGCACGAGCGCGAATGGTAGGGAGGCGTTGGCAGCCTGTCCAACGACGCGCCGCCGAGATATCGCAGCGCGCCGTGCTCGGTCAGATGAGGCCGGATTCCACGAGCAGGACGAACGCTGCGCCACTGAGCCAGCAGAGGAGCGCCAGCTCGGGCGAGCCGGTCGCGCCGAACGGTCCGAGGAGGACCAGGTAGAGCCCGATCCCGATCACGGCGGCAATCCCCGCCTTGGCGAGACGCAGCAGGATCTCGATGATGAGGTTGCTCACGGTCGCAGCCTCAGACGGCCCGGCGGCCCTGGAGGGCCCGGATCAGGGTCACCTCGTCGGCGTATTCGAGGTCGCCACCGACAGGCAGCCCGCGCGCGATCCGACTGACGAGGCCGACCACCGGTTCGAGCCGTTCGGCCAGGTACATCGCCGTCGCCTCGCCCTCCAGCGTCGGGTTGGTGGCCATGATCACCTCGACGAACGGTTGTCCGTCGCGGGCGACGGTGTCCGCGCGCTCGAGGAGCTCGCGAATGCGCAGTCGCTCCGGACCGATCCCGTCGATCGGTGAGATCGCGCCATGCAGGACGTGGTAGAGCCCCTTGAACTCGCCGGTTCGCTCGAGGGCAAGGACGTCGAGCGGCTCCTCGACGACGCAGAGGCGGGTCGTGTCACGGCCGGGATCGCGGCAGAGGGGGCAGAGCGGCGCGTCGCTGATGTTGAAGCACCGCTCGCAGAAGACGACCTTGTCGCGCACGTCGATGAGCGCGGCCGCCAGGGCGCGTGCCTCGGCGTCGGGCGCTCTGAGGAGATGGAACGTGAGGCGCTGGGCCGTCTTCGGGCCGATCCCCGGGAGGCGGGCGAACGATTCGATGAGGCGAGCAACCGGCTCGATGACGGGGCTGACCACGTCGTGGCGATCCCTACATCCCCGGCAGGCGAAGACCGCCCGTGACGGCGGCCATCTTCTGCTCGGCGAGTTCCTTCGACGACCGGAGCGCGTCGTTGACCGCAGCGACGACCAGGTCCTGGAGCATCTCGACGTCGTCCGGGTCGACCGCGGCCGGCTCGATCTTGACGCTCACGAGCTCCTGCTTGCCGGTGACGGTCACGCTGACCACGCCTCCACCCGCCGACCCGTTGACCAGCGTCGACTCCAGTTCGGTCTGGATCCGGAGCATCTCCTGCTGCATCTGCTGCGCCATTTTTTGGAGGTTGGCCATCCCCATCGCGTGTCTCCTCTCGTCGGTGTCGTGGTCGTCAGTCTGCCGCAACGAACCCCCGGCCGCTGCCCGCTGGTTCGCGCTCGTCAGCTGACCTCGCCGATGTCAGCGAGGTCGTCGCCGAAGATCCGGCGCGCTTCGGCGACGAGGTCCTCCGAGGATGCCGGCGGCAGCTCGAGGTTGGTCGCCACGCTGCGCACGTTCACGGAGCGACCGAAGAAGCGGCCGAATGCCTGCTCGAGCTCCGGACGCTTGCGCTCCGCGACGTCCTTGAGAAAGCCCTTTGATTCGGGGAACCCGAGGGTCACGATGTTCCCGTCGACGCCCATCGGCCGACATTCGTTGATGACGGCTCGAGTCGACGGCCCGACCGAGGCGACGATCTCGGCCCATCCCTCGCGGAGACGAGCGAGGTCCGAGTCCGAGCCGGGGTCGACACCGATCGCGGGTGGTGCGGGATCAGGGCGCTCCGGAGCCGCGAAGGCTGCTGGGACTGCGGCAGCGTCCGATGTCGTCGGTGGCGACGTGGCCCGTGTCGAGCGGGCCGATGCGGCCGGCGCCGCGGGGACCGGCGCACTGGAGGCGACCGGCTTCAACGGGCGCGGGCTGATTTTCGGCGCCGGAGATGCGGGAGGCGGCATGTCGCCGGTTGAGGTCAGATCGACTGCGAGGGCCGGTCGGTCGGACGAACGTGCGGCGTCATTCACGAGTGCGGTGGCATCGGCCGTGGGCATGGTTGTCCGGCGGGCGGGCGGCTCGGGATCGACGGTGAACATGGCGAGCTCGAGCTGGAAGCGGAGACCGCCGATCCCGGCGCGGTTCGGGTCGATCGCCGCGAGGCGCCGGCCGGCCGCGGCGAGGGCGGCCGGGTCGTGGCGAGCGGTCCCGGTTCCCGTGAGGCCGCCGATCAATTCGCTCCGGATTGCCTCGACCGCCTGGTCCAGGAGGGCGCGGATATCGCGCCCGCGTTCCTCGAGACCATCGAGCAGGGCAACCCCTGCCGCACCGTCCAGGCGCACGAGGTGGTCGATGAAGGTGTCCACCACGTCGGCGTCGGCGAGACCCAGGAGGTCGCGCACGCTGGCCTCGTCGATCCGCTCGGGGGCGGCCGAGAGCAACTGGTCGAGCATCGACTCGGCGTCGCGCATCCCGCCGGCCGCGAGACGGGCGATCAGGTGGACGGCGGCCGGTTCCGCCTCGCGGCCGTCGGCGGCCAGGATCCTCGTGAGCTTGCCCTCGATCTCCGGGACCGTCAGGCGACGAACGTCGAACCGCTGGAGACGCGACAGGATCGCCGGCGGGAACCCGGACGGCTCAGTCGAGGCGAACATGAAGATCACGAAATCGGGCGGTTCCTCGAGCGACTTGAGGAGCGCGTTCCAGGCGTCCTTCGTGATCTGGTGAGCCTCATCGAGGATGTACACCTTGCGCTTGAGCTGGCCCGGGGGATAGGGCAGTCGCTCGCGCAGGCCGCGGACCGCGTCGATGCCGCGGTTGCTGGCCGCGTCGATCTCGATCAGGTCGAGCGTCGTCCCTTCGCGGATCGAAATGCAGGAAGAACAGGCGTCGCAGGCGTCGCCATCCTGGAGATTGGTGCAGTTGACCGCCTTGGCCAGGATTCGGGCGAGCGAGGTCTTGCCGGTGCCGCGCGGCCCGACGAACAGGACGGCGTGACTGACCCGGCCGGCTCGCACCGCGTTCCGAAGCGTTTGGACGACCGCTTCCTGGCCGACGATCTCGCCGAATGTCTGGGCTCGCCAGCGACGATAGAGCGCCTGGTGCGGGACGCTCGCGATCACGACCTCCTCTGGTCCGAACGGGACATCAGTAATTGCCGTGCACCCTCCGTCGACCAGAACGTTTCCAGGCCCACTGTGACGAGCGGCTCGGACCAGGCCGTACCGCGGCACTCGTCGATGATCGCTTAGT
>JBDTNS010000266.1:0-3305 GCA_039933675.1 Chloroflexota bacterium | reverse complement strand
TCATCGAGGATCTCAACCTCGTGGTCGAGCCCGGCCAGACGATCGCCATCGTCGGTCCTACCGGCGCCGGCAAGACGACCCTGGTCAACCTGTTGATGCGCTTCTACGAGATCGACGCCGGCCGCATCACGGTGGATGGTATCGACAGCCAGATGATGTCGCGCGACGAACTGCGCTCGACGTTCGGGATGGTCCTCCAGGACACGTGGCTGTTCCATGGCACGCTGCGCGAAAACATCGCCTATGGACGCGACGACGCGACCGAGGAGGAGATCATCGAGGCCGCCCAGGCGGCGCACGTCGATCACTTCGTGCGCACGCTGCCCGACGGCTACGACACCGTGCTCGACGACGACGCGACGAACGTGTCACAGGGCGAAAAGCAGCTGCTGACCATCGCGCGCGCGTTCCTGGCCGATCGGCGGATCCTCATCCTCGACGAAGCCACGAGCTCGGTCGACACCCGCACCGAGGTGCTGATCCAGAAGGCGATGAGCAAGCTGATGCTCGGCCGGACGAGCTTCGTCATCGCCCATCGGTTGTCCACGATCCGCGACGCGGACATGATCCTGGTCATGGACCATGGGCAGATCGTCGAACAGGGTACGCACGAGGCACTGCTCGCGAAGCGCGGCTTCTACTTCGACCTCTACGACAGCCAGTTCGCCGAACCGCTCCTCGAGGCCGGCTGAGGGGTCGGGGCGGGGCGCCCGTGCGGCCGTGGCGGGGCGAAGGCGAGCGGCCATGGCAGGGCGAGCGGCGGTCAGCACGTCGAGGCGCGGAGCGGCGGCTCGAGGTGCGTCGAGCGCCCCGCGACCCCCACGCTCAGTCTCGATGCGGGTGCCTGACCCCGAGGCCGCTCACGACCGTTCGGGGCCTCGAAGCCCCAGAGATAGGACTCCCAGGAAAGCGCCGAGGCAGAACGGGGCCGGGGCCCTGCACCTCTTCACCGATCCGGGTCGAGCTCCCGGCGCAGGGTTGCCCGGCCGCGCGAGATCCAGCTGGCAACCGTCCCCTCCGGCACGGACAGCATCACGGCGATCTCGGCCTGCGTGTAGCCATCGATCACGTTGAGCAACAGCGCACTCCGCGTCCGCGGGTCGAGCGTCCGCAGCGCCGCCCACAGGTCCGGATCGATGGTGTCGGCCCACGGTTTCGGCTCGATCCGCCCGATGGCGGCCAGGAATCGCCGACGGCCGCGGAGCTGGTTGAAGGCGAGGCGTAGAGCGATGGTATAGAGCCAGGCCCGGACGTCCGTTCCGTCAAACCTCCCCCACGACCGGAACGCGGCGAGGTAGGCGTCCTGGGCGATGTCCTCGGCATCGTGCTCGTCTCCCAAAACGAGCACGAGCCGACGGACGAGCGTTGCGAAATACGGCCTGACTGCGGCCTCGAAGGCGTCCGGATCCCCCTTCGTGGCAGCGGCGCCGTTCGCCCGCGCCGCCGCCGGCGACACGTCGATCGAGGTCATGGCATCGGATCGCCGAGGCAGTCGCCAGTCCCGGTTGCCCCGACGCGCTGGTCGACGACCATGATCACCGAGCCGTCATCTTGGAGCCCGCCCGGAACCACGTAGCCGTGCGCGGGCGGGGTTTTCTGCTGGACCGACGTCGTGGCAATCAGGCCGTCGTTCGTCTTGGAATTCGGGTCGCCTGCCTCGACCTGCCAGATGACAACGGTGAAGCCATGGTCCGCCAAGAACCTCGCGGCCACTGGCGGCGACATGCACTCCATGTTTGCGCCGGCGAGCGGCTGGCCGGGGTTCTCGATCCCCTCATAGCCGCGGACCATGTTCGAGACAACGACGGCGCCCGCGACGCCCGCCGCGACCGTCGCCACCAGCGCCAGGACCAGCGCCGGGGCCATCGCCATCGAGAACGCGAACCGCCGTCGACGGGCGCGAGGTCGGAGGGCCGGAGGCGAGGCGGACACGGGCACGCGGCCCTCGAGCGCTGCGAGTCGGCTCGTGAGTTCGGTCTCGTCGTGGGGGTTCATGGCGTCACCTCGGTCGTCGGCGGAGGGATGGCTGCCGTTCGACCTGTACAACACCGCGACGCGGATGATCCATGCACTCGACCTCGCAGAAGCGCATCGTATCGGGGTTGGTGTGGCACGATCGTCGCTACAGGAGGGCCCCATGGCGATCGATACGCGCGCGGGACGACCCGCCGAACCGTCGATGCTCGTCGATGTCGACCGGCTTGTCCGCGCGTATTACGAGACGCGACCCGATCCGGCGGATCCCGCCCAGCGCGTCGCGTTCGGGACGTCCGGTCATCGCGGCTCGTCGCTCCACGGCGCCTTCAACGAGGCACACATCGCGGCCACGACCGAGGCGATCTGCCGCTACCGCGAGGCGCACGGGACGAGCGGCCCGCTGTTCATCGGGCGCGACACGCACGCCCTCTCGGAGCCGGCCTTCCTGACGGCGCTCGAGGTCCTTGGCGCGCACCAAGTCGATGTCCGCGTCGACGCCGATGACGGCTACACGCCGACGCCCGCGGTCTCGCACGCGATCCTCGTCCACAACCGGGCCGCTGGCGGTGCCCCGCCCCGAGCCCAGGCCGATGGAATCGTCGTCACGCCGTCGCACAACCCACCCGAGGATGGCGGCTTCAAGTACAACCCACCCAACGGCGGCCCCGCCGACACCGACGTGACGAGCTGGGTCCAGGACGAGGCCAACCGCCTGCTCGAGGCGAACCTCGACGGGGTTCGGCGCATCGCGACCGAACCGGCGCGAATCCGCGCGACGCCCTACGACTTCGTCGGCACGTACGTCGACGATCTCGTCTCGGTCATCGACATGGACTCGATCCGCGCCTCCGGGCTGCGCCTCGGGGTCGATCCGCTCGGTGGCGCGAGCGTGGCGTACTGGCCCGCGATCGCGCGCCGCTACGGCCTCGACCTGACGATCACGAACGACATCGTCGACCCACAGTTCGGCTTCATGACCCTTGATTGGGACGGCCGGATCCGGATGGACCCGTCGTCGCCGTATGCGATGGCCAGTCTCGTCGGGTTGCGCGACCGGTTCGATGTCGCGTTCGCCAACGACACCGACGCCGACCGCCACGGGATCGTCACCCCGGGTGCCGGGCTGCTGAACCCGAACCACTTCCTGTCGGTCGCCGTGGAGCACCTGTTCGGCGGCGGACGGGATTGGCGCCCGGAAGTCGCCGTCGGCAAGACGCTGGTGTCGAGCGGGATGCTCGACCGCGTCGCGGCAGACCTGGACCGTCGGCTGCTCGAGGTCCCGGTCGGGTTCAAGTGGTTCGTCGATGGGCTCGTCGACGGCAGCCTCG
>JBDTNS010000265.1:0-3315 GCA_039933675.1 Chloroflexota bacterium | reverse complement strand
GGGATGATGCTCGTGCCCGGCGTCGAGATCAACTCGATCGTGACCCGCGACCTCGGACTGTGGGAGGGCGAGCTTCACGTCCTCGGGTTCGCGATGGACCCCGAGGACGCAACCTTCGAGGCCGCCCTGGCGGCGCAGCGTGGCCACCGTCGCGAACGCTTCGAACGGACGGTCGCGCTGTTGCGCGAGCTCGGTCTGTCGATCGACGCCCAGCTCGCCGTCATCACCGAGTCGCAGGACGACGCCGTCGGCCGGCCGACCGTCGCACGGGCACTCATCGCGGCCGGCCATGCGACGAGCGTCGACGATGCGTTCAGGCGCCTGCTCGCGTGGGGGAAACCGGCGTACGTGCCGCGAACGGGCTTCGGCCCGGTCGAGGCGATCGCCGCGATCCGTGCCGCGGGCGGTCTGCCGGTCCTCGCGCATTTCGCCGAAGCGCCGGCGCGCATCGATCTCCTCGGCGAGCTTGCGGACGCCGGCTTGGTGGGTCTGGAGGTGTACTACCGGACGTTCGATATCGCGACTGTCGCGGCGGTGCGCGAGGTCGCGGACGCCCTGGGCCTCATCGCGACCGGCGGTTCCGACTACCACGGCGACACCGGGACGTACGCCGAGGCGCACGCCGCCATCTGGGTTCCGCCCGAGGTTGGCGAGGTATTCCTGCGGCGAGTCGGACTGGCCGGCTAGGACCGCCGGTCAGGAGGCGGGTGGGTCCGCCTCGTCCTTGACGAACGTCGGGCGCAGCTCGACCGGCGCGTGGCGCCGGCCGCGCGCTCGCAGGTTGAGCCCCTCGACAAAGACGCTGAAGCCCATCGCCGCGTAGATGTAGGCCTTGTCGATGTGGAACCCGAACCCGTCGGCGATGAGCGTGACGCCGATCAGCAGCAGGAATGCCAGGGCCAGCATCTTGACCGTCGGGTGCGCGTGGACGAACTTCGACAGCGGCCCGGATGCGAACAGCATGACCCCGACGGCGAGGACGACCGCGGCGATCATGATCGCGACCTCATCGACCATCCCGACCGCCGTGAGGACCGAATCGAGCGAGAAGACAATATCAAGCAGGACGATCTGGACTAGGATCGGCCCGAGTGTCGCCCCCTTGACACCGGGCGCGGCGCGGTGGGCCGGGTCGCCCTCGAGCGACTCGCCAATCTCCGTCGTCGCCTTCCACAGCAGGAACACGCCGCCGACGATCAGGATCAGGTCGCGCCAGGAGAGGTCCTGTCCGAACAGCGCGATGACCGTCTGGGTCAACCCGGCAATCCACGAGATTGCCAGAAGCAGCAGGATCCGCATCCCCATCGCCAGGATCAGGCCGATCAGCCGGGCGCGGTCGCGCAGGTCCGGCGGGAGTCGCTGCACGACGATCGAGAGAAAGATGATGTTGTCGATTCCGAGCACGATCTCGAGCACCGTGAGCGTCGCCAGGGCGACCCAGGTCTCGGGGTTCGTGAGGAGGTCCATGGCGCAAGGGTAATCGAGGATCGGAGGCTTCCGCGTACCATGACGGCGCCGTGACCGACACCACGATCTCCGGGCGCGCCCTCCGGGTGCTCGACATGCTCGCCTCTCCCGAGGCGACCGGGACGCCGCGCGTCCCGTCGCCGCCGGCCGATGAGCGACTCGCGGAGTACCTGCCCGAGGCCCGTTCACTGCCGCGCTTCCACCTCTGGACGCTCGGTTGTCAGATGAACCGGAGCGATTCGGAGGAGATGGCCGGGCGGCTCCTGACCGCCGGCTGCGAGGAGGCCGAGAGCCTCGACACGGCCGATCTCGTCGTGATCAACACCTGTGCGATCCGCGAGGGCGCCGAACAGAAGGTGATCGGCCGGATGGGCCAGCTGGCCCGGCTCAAGGCCGCGCGGCCCGGGATGCGGGTCGTCCTGACCGGCTGCTCGGTCCGCGAGCCCGATCGGGCCGGACTCAGTCATCGCTATCCCGCGGTCGATCTCTTCCTGCGTCCCGATGAGGAGCCGGAGCTCGTCGATCGGCTCGGGCTCGCCTCAGCCCAGGCACCGATCGGGGCGATCGGGGCGACCACCACGGTCGGTCGCATGGTCGTCGGCGTCGCCGACCATCTCGCGGGGACGCGCGCCCGGGCAGTCGGGGAGGGGAGTGTCGCCCGGGGTTCGGCGATCGCCGCGTGGCTCCCGATCATCTACGGCTGCGACAAGACCTGCACCTACTGCATCGTCCCGTTCAGCCGCGGCCCCGAGCGCAGCCGGCCCTTCGACGAGATCGTCGACGAGGCGCGCGCGCTGGCCGCGGTCGGCTATCGCGAGGTCACGCTGCTCGGCCAGAACGTCAACTCGTACGGTCACGATCTCGCGCCCGAGGCCCGTTTCGGGCACATCGACGCGGCGCGCTGGGCGGGCCGCCGGTTGGACCTCGCCGGGCGCCCGGACCTCGCTGAGCTCATCCGCGCGATCGACGCGCTACGGACCGTGGACGGTCGGCCAGCCATCGGCCGGTTGCGCTTCGTCACGTCGCACCCGTGGGACCTCTCCGATCGACTGATCGCGGCGCTCGCCAAGTGCGAGTCGGTGTGCGAGCACCTCCATCTGCCGGTCCAGTCCGGCTCCGACGCCGTCCTCCACCGGATGGGCCGCCAGTACACGATCGAGCATTACCGGGAGCGTCTCACCCGAATCCGCGAGGCCGTTCCGGGCATCTCGATCTCGACCGACATCATCGTCGGGTTCTGCGGCGAGACCGAGGCGCAGTTCGAACAGACGGTCGCGCTCCTCGAGGCGGTCCGTTACGACCAGGTCTTCGCCGCGGCCTACTCGCCACGCCCCGGGACGTCCGCTACGCATCTCGCGGACGACGTCCCCGCGGCCGACAAGCGGCGCAGGCTCAACACGCTCCTCGCCGCCCAGGAGGTGATCGGGCTCGAGCGCAACGAGGCGTGGCTCGGTCGCGAGGTCGGCGTCCTCGTCGATGCGGTCAACCCGCCGCGCGGCCACGAGCACGACGCGGACGACGCCGCTGCGGGGGAGGGGAGCCGCCTGTCGGGCCGAACCCGTGGCAACAAGCTCGTGCATCTCGCCGGCGACCCGGCGCTCGTCGGTCGCGAGGTGACGGTGCGGATCGAACACGCCGGCCCGTATGCGCTCCGCGGCGCGCTCGTCGGGGCGTGACCGCCGCTGCAGAGGCGCCGCCGCTCGTCGTGCTCGCGGGCCCGACCGCGACCGGAAAAACGGAGCTTGCGATCCGGCTCGCCGAGGCGATCGTGGCGGGCGAACGTCCCGCGGCGGTCATCTCGGCCGATTCGCGACAGGTCTTCCGCGGGCTCGACATCGGGACGGCCAA
>JBDTNS010000264.1:0-3316 GCA_039933675.1 Chloroflexota bacterium | reverse complement strand
TGCTCGACGACGACCCCGACCTCGACCTGTACGACAAGGACTGGGTCATCCACACCCGGTCCGAGGAACGGGCCCCGGCCAAGGTCGGTCCGACCGCCCAGGTCCACCGCAGCCTGATCAGCCACGGCTGCGTGATCGACGGCACCGTAGTCAACTCCGTCCTGTCGCCCGGCGTGCGGGTCGATGTCGGCGCGGTCGTGCGCGACTCGATCGTGATGTTCGACTCGGTCATCCGCTCGGGGGCGGTCGTCGATCGCGCGATCCTCGACAAGGACGTCGTCATCGGCCAGGGCGCGATCGTCGGCGACGGCCCGTACGACGATCGGCCGAACAAACAGGAACCGGGCCGCCTCAACACCGGGATCACGGTCGTCGGCAAGCGCGCGGTCGTGCCGCGCGGGACGAGGATCGGGCGCAACGTCAAGGTCGCGGCGGACGTCCGCTCGACCGATTTCGCCGGACGCGTCGTGCGCAGCGGCGAATCCGTCGAGGTGCGCCGGACGCCCCGAGGCAAACGAGCGGCGGTCACTCCGGTCGCTGCGGCGGAGTCGATCGCAGCCGGCGGGGCGGCTCATGCGGCCGGCGCGCGCGGCAAAAAGGCCGTCGAGGGCGACTGACGATCCGGCGGCCGGGGCCCGACGATCTGGGCTAGACTCCCCGGGCCATGTCATCCGCGGAACTGGACGCCCACGGCGCGCGCCCGGACGATGTCGAAGGGTGGTTCACCGAGCTCGGCCTGACGCCCTCGGAGCGCGCGGACCGTGACGGGATCGCCGCGTGGGACCTCATCCTCGACGGACGCCGCCGCTTCGATCTGCGCGTCACGGTCATCCTCGACCCGACGCTCGCCATCATCTGCTGGGCCCATTACGCGCCACCGATCAGCGACATGTTCCGCAAGTCGTATCGGCGCCTGCTGCGCTGGAACGACGAGTTCCCATTCGCGAAGTTCTCGGTCGCGGACGACGAGCGGCCGATCCTCGCCATCGAGATCGCGATCGCGGAGGCCGACGCGGAACGGCTCGGGATCGCGCTCGCGCGGATCCTCGGGATCGCGGACCGGCTCCTGGACGAGTCGAAGGACTGGTTGTGGATCGGTGGCCGGATGCCCGACCCGGGCGAACGGGTGCGCGCCAATGCCGCGTTGATCGACCGGTTTGCCGGGCGGCTTCCCGAGCTGTTCGAGTCGGCGCCGTGAGTCGTCGGCTCACCGTTCTGATCCTGGCGGTCGTTGCCGCGACCGGGCTCCTCGCGACGCCCGCCGGCGTGGCCCAGGTCCGGGCCGCATCGCCCGATCTCACGATCGTCACGAACGCACGCTACGACGTCCAGCCCGCGGAGCACCGGGTCCACGTCACCGTCGACATGGTCCTCGCGAACCACCTCACGGACACGACGACCAGGCGCTTCTACTTCGACCGGGCGTTCATCTCGGTCCTGCCGGGCGTGTCGGGGCCGAAGCTGACCGGGCCGTCGGGGACGGCGCGGGCAGTGGTCTCGAAGGCCACCGCGACCTATACGCTCGTCCGGCTCGATCTGGGCCAGCGTCTCTACAGCGGCAAATCGGCGTCGTACCGGCTCGTCTTCGACCTCGTCGACAAGGGCGGCGCGGCGACCCGTGATGTGCGGATCGGCGGCTCGCTCGTCTCGTTCCCGGTCTGGGCGTTCGCGACCGACGCGACCCCGGGCAGCACGGTCCGGGTCGTCTTCCCGGCCGGCTACCAGGTCGAGGTCCAGGCCGGCGAGATCCCGCCGCCGACGGCGGCCGCCGACGGCACGGTCACGTTCCAGACCCCGAAGCTCGACCAGCCACTCACGTTCTTCGCGTACCTCGTCGCCGACCGGCCGGCGGCCTACATCGAGCGAGCGCGCGTCGCGAAGATCGGGACGACCACGGTCCAGCTGTCGATCCAGGGCTGGGCCGACGACATGGCCTGGTCCGACCGGGTCGGCGGTTTCGTCGCCCGCGCGCTCCCGCTGCTCTCGAAGCTGATCGGTCTCGCGTGGCCACGCCAGGGCGTGTTGACCGTCCACGAGACGATCAGCCGCACGACCGGCGGCTATGCCGGGCTGTTCGACCCGGCTCTGGGCAAGATCGACGTGGCCTATGACGCCTCCGATTACGTCGTCCTTCATGAAAGCGCCCACGGCTGGTTCAACGGTGCGCTCCTGACCGACCGCTGGGCCAACGAGGCGTGGGCCTCGTATTACGGGTTCGAGGTTGCCGGAGCGCTCAAGGTCAAGACGACCGGCGAGCTGCTCACCCCGGCGTTGGAGGCAGCGAAGATCCCGCTCAATGCCTGGGGTGCGATCGGGAGCGAGGGACCCACGACCGAGGACTACGCCTACGCCGCCTCGCTCGCGCTCGCCCGCGCGATCGCGGCGCGGGCCGGACCCGACGGGCTGCGCCTGGTGTGGGCCGACGCCGCGAAGCGTGTCGGGGCGTACCAGCCCCCGGTCCACGTCGCGTCGTCGGCGACCGGCACGGCGGCACCCGAGACGGTCGAGGGGGCACCGGACTGGCGCGGTCTCCTCGACCTGCTCGAGGCGAACACCGACGCGACGTACGACGATCTGTGGCGGACGTGGGTCACGCGCGACAGCGATCTCCCGCTGCTCGACGCGCGCAAGACCGCGCGCGCCCGCTATGACGAAGTGGTCGCCGCGGCCGGGGTGCGCCTGGTTGTGCGCGCCGCCGGCATCGACGGTGCCGACCACGCGACCTGTGTCGGCCTCGATCAGCTGAACCGGGGGCCCGCCCGCCGAGCGGATGTCGGCGAGGTCGGCGGCCCGGCCATTGTCGGTCCAGAACCAGCCGCGCGGGCGCCGCCTCAGCAGTCCGAGTGCTGTCAGCTCGTCCAGCACCTCGCGCGACGTGGGTCCGAAGAGCGGAAGGTCGTCCTCGGTGAGCGGCGATTCCTGCGCGGCCGCGCACAGGTGGGGTCCCATCACGTGCGGGTTGGACGGGTCGAAGACCGATGCCTCGACCGGCGCCCCGATGAGGGTCTCGGGGTGGGTCACCAGATAGGTGTCGAGCGGGTCATCCTTGGCTACCAGCACCCCGAGAGCGTCCTGCGCGCCCCGCCCGGCCCTGCCCACCTGCTGCCAGAAGGCCGCCCGAGTGCCGGGGAAGCCGGCGAGCAGCACGGCGTCGAGTCCGCTGATGTCGATGCCCAGCTCGAGGGCGTTGGTGGCCGCCAGCCCCATCAGGTCGCCTCGGCGCAGCGCAGCCTCGAGGGCGCGGCGTTCCTCGGGCAGGTAGCCGCCGCGGTAGGCCGCGACCTTGGCCGGCAGCGACGGATCAACCTCGGCGAGC